>JANMQL010000013.1:0-6342 GCA_031370475.1 Hyphomicrobiales bacterium
GATCGCGGCGGCGCGCGCCCGCCTGCCGGCACAGGGCTATGCCGACGGCGCCGAAATCGACGAAGACCAAATCTCTGAAAAGATGGAGTGACGACAATGGCTGAACCCGCGGTAAGCGCCAACCGGCTCGAACTTCTGCAAATCGCCGACGCGGTGGCGCGCGAGAAATCGATCGACAAATCGGTCGTGCTGCTGGCGATGGAGGAGGCGATCACTCGCGCCGCCAAGGCCCGCTATGGCGCCGAAAACGAAATCCGTGCCGAGATCGACGCCAAGACCGGCGAGACGCGGCTCAATCGCCTGCTGCTGGTGGTCGAGAAGGTCGAAAACGAAGCGACCGAGATCAGCCTCACGGAAGCCAACCGGCGCAATCCGGCGGCAACGCTCGGCGACTTCATCGCCGAGCCCCTGCCGCCCGTCGATTTCGGCCGCATCGCCGCCCAGAACGCCAAGCAGGTGATCGTGCAAAAGGTGCGCGATGCCGAGCGCGAGCGCATGTATGACGAATACAAGGACCGCATCGGCGAAATCGTCCACGGCACGGTGAAGCGCGTCGAATACGGCAATGTCATCGTCGATCTGGGGCGCGGCGAGGCGATCGTGAGGCGCGACGAATCGCTGCCGCGCGAGACCTTCAGGCCGGGCGACCGCATCCGCGCCTATGTCTACGACGTGCGCCGCGAGCAGCGCGGACCGCAGATCTTCCTGTCGCGGACGCATCCGGAATTCATGTCGCGGCTGTTCGGCCAGGAAGTGCCGGAAATCTACGACAATGTGGTCGAGGTGGTCTCGGTCGCCCGCGATCCGGGCTCGCGCGCCAAGATCGCGGTCAGGTCCAAGGACGGGTCGATCGATCCGGTGGGCGCCTGCGTCGGCATGCGCGGCTCACGCGTCCAGGCGGTGGTCAACGAGCTGCAGGGCGAGAAGATCGACATCATTCAATGGTCGCCCGATGTCGCCTCCTTCGTGGTCAATGCGCTGGCGCCGGCCGAAGTCACCAAGGTGGTGCTCGACGAGGAAGCCGAGCGCATCGAGGTGGTGGTGCCCGACGAGCAATTGTCGCTGGCCATCGGAAGGCGCGGGCAGAATGTCCGGCTCGCCTCGCAGCTCACCGGCTGGGATATCGACATCATGACCGAGGCCGAGGAATCCGAGCGCCGCCAGAAGGAATTCGCCGCCCGCACCCAGCGCTTCACCGAAGCGCTCGATGTCGACGAGACACTGGCCCAGTTGCTGGCTTCGGAAGGTTTCGATTCGGTCGAGGAAGTGGCCTTCGTCGAGCTGCGCGAAATCGCCTCGATCGACGGGCTCGACGAGCAGACGGCGGAAGAGCTGCAGAACCGGGCGCGCGAATATCTCGAGCGCCTGGCCGCCCAACAGGACGCCAAACGCAAGGAGCTGGGAGTTTTGGACGAGATCAAGGAAGTCGACGGCGTCACATCGGCCATGCTGGTGGCGCTGGGCGAGGCCGGCATCAAGTCGGTGGAAGATCTGGCCGATTGCGCCACCGACGATCTGATCGGCTGGACCGAGCGCAAGCAGGGCGAGACCGTCAAGCACAAGGGCGCTCTCTCGGACCTCGAAATCTCGGCCGAGGACGCCAACGCCATGATCATGGCGGCGCGCGTCAAGATGGGCTGGATCGAGGCGCCGGTTGCCGGGGAACCGCCGGCCGAGGCGGAAGTCCAGGCCTGAGGACACGACGGTAAAATGGAGGCGGATTCGGAATTGGCCGAGCGCATGTGCATCGTCACCCGCGAGGTGAAGGATGAGGCGGAGCTCATTCGTTTCGTGCGCTCGCCGTCGGGCGAGGCGGTGCCCGATCTCGCCCGCAAGCTGCCGGGGCGCGGCGTGTGGGTGTCGCTGAACCGCGGCCTGGTGGCGGAGGCGGTCAAGAAGCATCTGTTTTCCAAGGGGTTTTCGGCGCAGACCGGGGTCGCCGCCAACCTGCCGGAGACCATCGAGAAGCTGCTGCGCAAGGCCGCCCTGTCGCTGTTTTCCCTGGCCAAAAAGGCGGGCGAGGCGGTGGCGGGCTTTGACAAGGTTGAAGAAACGCTGGGCAAGGGCCGGGCGCGGGTCTTGGTCCATGCGGCGGAAGCCGCCGACGACGGGTGCCGGAAGCTCGATAGAATGGTGGGGCCGGAGGTGGCAATCGTCGGCCTTTTCCATGTGGATGAATTGGATTTGGCCTTTGGCCGGTCAAATGTGATACATGCTGCCGTGACCAAGGGAGGGCTTGCCGAAAAGCTCGTCGCCGCGGTGCGGCGGATTGAAATTTACGGTGCCCAGGCGGGTTCCGGGAAGTCTGAAGAGAGAGCATGACCGATACGAACGACAGCAAGCCCGAAGCCCCGCGCAGCGGTGGCGGAACTTTGACGCTCAAGCGGCCGGCCGTCGAGCAGAGCCGCGTCAAGCAGAGTTTCGCCCATGGCCGCTCCAAGACGGTGGTGGTGGAGACCAAGCGCAAGCGCTTCGGCGAGGACCGGCCGGCGGCGCCCGAGGCGAAGCCGCAGTTCCAGGTGCAGCCGAAAGTGGCCGCGCCCGCCAAGCCCGCCGCCGCCGCTCCCGGCGCCGCTCAGCCCGCCCGTTCCGGCGTGGTGCTGCGCACGCTCTCGCCGGAAGAGAAGGAAGCCCGCGACCGCGCCCTTGCCGATGCCCGCGTCCGCGAGGCCGAGGAACGCAAGCGTCAGGAATCCGAAGCCAAGCGCCGTCTCGATCATGACGAAAAGGACCGCCGCGACCGCGAGGCCGCCGCCAAGCGCAAGGCCGAGGATGACGCCCGCCACCGCAGCGAGGAAGAGGGCAAGCGCAAGGCCGAGGAAGCGGCCAAGAAGCTGGCGCCCCGGACCGCCGCGGTCGAGCCCGACGACGAAGACGAGACGCGCAGCAAGTCGGCGCGGGTCAAGCGCGACATCAAGATTCCGGCCCCCACCCGCACCAAGGCGGATATGGAAAAGCGCCGCGGCAAGCTCACCGTCGCCAATGCCATGGCCGACGACGAGGAGCGGGCCCGCTCCGTCGCCGCCTTCCGCCGCCGCACCGAGCGGCTGAAGAAACAGGCCCAGGGATTCCAGCGGCCGACCGAGAAGATGAGCCGCGAGGTGACGATTCCGGAGGCGATCACCATCCAGGAACTCGCCAACCGCATGGCCGAGCGCGCCGTCGACATCATCAAGTACCTGATGAAACAGGGCCAGATGCACACCATCAACGACACGATCGATGCCGACATGGCGCAGATCATCGCCGAGGAGATGGGCCACAAGGTCAAGCGCGTGTCGGAATCGGACGTGGTCGAAGGGCTTGCCGCCGACACCGACACGGCCGAACAGCTCGTCTCGCGCCCGCCGGTCGTCACCATCATGGGCCATGTCGACCACGGCAAGACCTCGCTGCTCGACGCCATCCGCAAGACCAATGTGGTCTCCGGCGAAGCCGGCGGCATCACCCAGCATATCGGCGCCTATCAGGTCGAAACCAAGAACGGCCTCATCACCTTCATCGACACGCCGGGCCACGAGGCCTTCACGGCGATGCGGGCGAGGGGCGCCAAGGCCACCGATATCGTGGTTCTCGTCGTTGCCGCCGACGACGGCGTCATGCCGCAGACGGTGGAAGCCATCAATCACGCCCGCGCCGCCAACGTGCCGATCATCGTGGCGATCAACAAGATCGACAAGCCCTCGGCCGATCCGAGCCGGGTGCGCCGCGAGCTCTTGCAGCACGAGATCGTCGTGGAAGGCATGGGCGGCGACACGCTCGACGTCGAAGTCTCGGCGATCAAGGGCACCAATCTCGACAAGCTGCTCGACGTCATCCTGCTGCAGGCGGAAGTTCTCGGCCTCAAGGCCAATCCGGCGCGCGAGGCCGGCGGTCTGGTGGTCGAAGCCCAGCTCGACAAGGGCAGGGGCCCGGTGGCCACGGTTCTGGTGCAGCGCGGCACGCTGCGGCTCGGCGACATTTTCGTCGCCGGTTCGGCCTGGGGCCGGGTCAGGGCGCTGGTCAACGACAAGGGCCAGCAGGTCAAGGACGCGCCGCCCTCGACGCCCGTTGAAGTGCTCGGTCTCAATTCGGCGCCGGAAGCGGGCGACCAGTTCGACGTGGTGCCGAACGAGGCGCGGGCGCGCGAGATCACCGACTATCGCGAACGGAAGCGCCGCGACTCGCGCGGCACGACTTCGGCGCGCTCGTCGCTGGAACAGATGATGACGCAGATGAAGGAAGGGGGCATGAAAGAGTTCCCCATCCTGGTCAAGGCCGACGTGCAGGGCTCGGCGGAAGCCATCGTCCAGGCGCTGGAGAAGATCGGCAACGACGAAATCCGCGCCCGTGTCATTCATTATGCGGTGGGCGGCATCAACGAGAGCGACATCGGCCTGTCGACGGCCTCGGGTGCGGTGGTGCTGGGCTTCAATGTCCGCGCCTCGGGCCAGGCCCGCGACGCGGCCGAGCGGGCCGGCATCGAGATCCGCTATTACAACATCATCTACGACCTGGTGGACGACATCAAAGCCGCCATGTCGGGCAAGCTGGCGCCGGAACTGCGCGAGACCTTCCTCGGCAACGCCCGGATCCTCGAGGTGTTCAACATCACCAAGGTCGGCAAGGTGGCGGGCTGCCAGGTCACCGAAGGCTCGGTGCAGCGCGGCGCCAAGGTGCGGCTCATCCGCGACAACGTGGTCATTCACGAGGGCACGCTGTCGACGCTCAAGCGCTTCAAGGACGAGGTGAAAGAGGTCCAAGCCGGCCAGGAATGCGGCATGGCCTTCGAAGGCTATCAGGACATGCGGGCGGGCGACACGATCGAGTGCTTCCGGGTGGAGAAGATACAGAGGAAGCTGGATTGAGGGGCGAATGGGGAGTGGCGAATAGCGAATAGGGCGGCATTCATTTCCATTCGCCATTCGCCATTCACTTAAGAGATTGCCATGAAACATCCCTCCGGCCCCTCCCAGCGCCAGCTGCGCGCCGGCGAATTGATCCGCCATGCGCTGGCCGCAATATTCCTGCGCGGCGAGACGGGCGATCCCGAGCTTGAACGGCTCATTCCCAGCGTGGTCGAAGTGCAAATCTCGCCGGACCTCAAGATCGCCACGGCCTATGTGCGGAGTTTCGCCGCCGGCAAGGAGCAGGCGCTGCTCAAGGCGCTCGACCGCAACAAGAAATATATTCGCGGGTTGGTGGCGCCCAAGGTCGAGATGAAATTCATGCCCGAGATCAGGTTCCGCGTCGATACGGCGCTGGATTATGCCGGCAAGATCGACGAGTTGCTCAAGCGCCCGGACGTGGCCAGGGATCTCGAATCCAAGAAATGACCAAATCGCTTTACCGCACCTTTTACCCGGTCAAGCCGGGAGAAGGCACAAACGGCTCGATAGAGCGCGATAAGTTCTACGGAAACACTCCCCCTTGTTCCGTCATCCCGGCGAAAGCCGGGGCCCATTTTTGCGCGCGACGATTGCCCAACGGCCGCGCCGTGTCCAAGTCGATCGGTGGGTCCCGGCTTTCGCCGGGATGACGATTTTCATAATGAAATAGAAATGGTATCCGAAGCACGGCAGTGCGAAGCGGACGCGTCAGGTTAAAGAGATGTGGGCATACGATAGCGACCTTCGCCGGGATGACGAATGGGAGCGGTTCCATCAAAACTCATCCCGCTCCAGCGGGCCGCCGCAACAATTGTAGCGATGACTGTGCCGGGTGGGCGCGCTCCGTGCTATGTTGCCATCGCTTCAATGAGGTGAAGGCATGAACAAGACGAAAATTTCAGTGCGAATTCCGGAAAGGCTCGGGCGGGAATTTGAAGCGATCGCCGCAAATGCCGGGCGGTCAAAGACCTCCATCCTGACCGAGGCGCCGGAGTATTACATCTGGCGGCAAAGCTGGCCGAAGGAAGACATCAGCCTCGTGCCTCCTTCACCCAGCAGCCGGCATGGTGCCGCCGGTTGACCAAGGGCTGGCGGTGAAACGTAGCGGCGAACCCGTCCATGGCTGGGTGGCGCTCGACAAGCCGCTGGGCATGACGTCGACGCAGGCGGTGGCGAAGGTGCGGCGGTTGTTCAATGCCGAAAAGGCCGGGCATGGGGGGACTCTCGATCCGCTGGCCTCGGGACTCTTGCCGATCGCGCTCGGCGAGGCGACCAAGACCGTGCAATGGGCGATGGACGGGCGGAAAATCTACCGGTTCACGGTCAAATGGGGCGAGGAACGGTCAACCGACGATCTTGAGGGGCAAATTAGTGCCCAATCGGTAGCGAGACCATCCCAAGAAAGCATCGAGTCGATATTGATCCAATTCCAGGGCGACATCATGCAGGCGCCGCCGGCCTTTTCGGCCATCAA
>JANMQL010000033.1:0-2077 GCA_031370475.1 Hyphomicrobiales bacterium
AGCGTGTCGTGGCGGCTGCTAAAGACCAAGCTGCAAAAGGAACCAAATAATGAGCATCTTGATCAATAAAAACACCAAAGTTATCACCCAGGGCATCACCGGCAAAACCGGCATGTTCCACACCAAAATGTGCAAGGAATATGCGAACGGTGCAAATTGTTTCGTCGCCGGTGTGACGCCAAAAAAAGGCGGCCAATTGTACGAAGGCATTCCGATTTTTGAAACGGTGGCCGAAGCGAAAAAACAAACCGGTGCAACTGCATCGGTAATCTATGTTCCGCCGCCTTACGCTGCCGCCGCCATCAATGAAGCTGTCGATGCAGGATTGGAATTAGTCATCTGTATCACCGAAGGCATTCCGGTTCAGGACATGGTGAAAGTGAAGCGCGCCCTCGTGGGTTCCGCTACGCGTCTCATCGGCCCGAATTGCCCCGGTGTTTTGACCCCCGGCGAGTGCAAGATCGGCATCATGCCGGGTAACATCTTCAAGAAAGGCTCCGTAGGCATTGTCTCGCGCTCCGGCACCTTGACCTATGAAGCCGTATTCCAGACAACCCAGGAGGGCTTGGGCCAGACAACGGCTGTAGGCATTGGCGGCGACCCCGTCAAAGGCACCGAATTCATCGATATCCTGGAAATGTTTTTGGCCGACCCCAAGACGCTGTCGATCATCATGATCGGCGAAATCGGCGGCTCGGCGGAAGAAGATGCGGCGCAGTTTATTCGTGACGAAGCCAAGCGCGGCCGCTTCAAGCCGATGGTCGGCTTTGTTGCCGGCCGCACCGCTCCTCCCGGACGCCGCATGGGCCATGCCGGTGCGATCATTTCCGGCGGCAAAGGCGACGCCGAGTCCAAAATTGCGGCAATGGAATCAGCGGGAATTAAGGTATCACCGTCTCCGGCGCGAATTGGGAAGACGCTGGTTGAAGTATTGAAATCCTGATTCACCGCTTAGGCCTTTCGTAGACTTACAGGCGTCATAAATAGCGTTAAAACAGCAATTCCGCCACCGGATGCTGGCCATCCGGCTATTTGCCCAGGATCGAACGCCATGTCCCGCCAGGATGCCAACGCAGCCTTTGCCCACACCTCCTTCCTCTACGGCGGCAACGCCGCCTACATCGAAGACCTCTACGCCAAATACGAGGCCGATCCGGCCGCGGTCGACGCCGAGTGGCAGGAATTTTTCAAGAGTCTGAAGGACGAGGGCGCCGACGTCGTCAAAAGCGCGCGCGGCGCTTCCTGGAAGAAGCCGAACTGGCCGCTGCGGGCCGACGGCGATCTGGTCTCCGCGCTCGACGGCCAATGGGCCGAGACCGAGAAGAAGATCGGGGAAAAGATTTCCGCGGTCGCCAAGACCAAGGGCGTTGAGCTGAGCGCCGCCGACGTGCAGCAGGCGACGCGCGATTCCATCCACGCGCTGATGCTGATCCGCGCCTACCGCATGCGTGGCCACTTCCACGCCAAGCTCGATCCGCTCGATCTGGTGCCGGAGAACAACGAGGAAGAACTCGATCCGCGCTCCTACGGCTTCAACGATGCCGACCTCGACCGCAGAATCTTCCTCGACATGGTGCTCGGGCTCGAATTCGCGTCGATGCGCGAGATCGTCGCCATCCTGCGCCGCACCTATTGCCAGACCATCGGCATCGAGTTCATGCACATCTCCAACGCCGCGCAGAAGGGCTGGATCCAGCAGCGCATCGAAGGCCGCGACAAGGAGATCACCTTCACCCGCGAAGGCAAGCGCGCCATCCTCAACAAGCTGGTCGAGGCGGAAGGCTTCGAGAAATTTCTCGACGTCAAATATACCGGCACCAAGCGCTTCGGGCTCGATGGCGGCGAATCGCTGATCCCGGCGCTCGAGCAGATCATCAAGCGCGGCGGTAATCTCGGCGTTCAGGAAATCATCATCGGCATGCCGCACCGCGGCCGACTGAACGTGCTCACGCAGGTGATGGGCAAGCCGCACCGCGCGCTGTTCCATGAATTCAAGGGCGGCTCATCGACGCCCGACGAGACCGAAGGCTCCGGCGACGTCAAATATCATCTCGGCGCTTCGTCGGACCGTGAGTTC
>JANMQL010000043.1:0-14954 GCA_031370475.1 Hyphomicrobiales bacterium
GTGACGAGCACCACGCCGCATCTGCCGGTCGAGCGGGCATAGCCTTCCGCCGCATGTGTCGCCCCCTGCTCGTGGCGCACCAGAATGTGCTTGACCTTCTCCTGCTGGAAAATCTCGTCATAGATCGGCAGCACCGCGCCGCCGGGATAGCCGAACACATGCTCGACCCCCTGGTCGGCCAGCGCCTTGAGCACCATTTCAGCACCCGTCATCATATCGCCCGTAGCCATGTCTTTCCCCGTACCTATCGCTTCCGTCTCGCATCCATTTCCGTTTCAGGCAATAAAAAAGGCCCCCAAGGGAGCCTGTTTCCGCGCAACACCGCTATCCTGGAGGCCTTAAGCCTCCCCGGCGCTGCGCGGTCCTACGACGAGAATGGTGTTCATGGGGAGGGTTTGTACGTGGACCGAGGAGGAAGGTCAAGACGCAATGGGTTAATCGCGGTTTAACCTTGCCAAACACCTGCATCAGATGAGCTGCAATTCCGCGAGGCGCACCGCCAGCTCCGGCGCGAAACCGGGTGTCAAAGTCCGATCCGAGGCAACGACCGTCCTGTCTTCGTAGCCTTCGCGGCCGGGGCGGCGGAGGATGTGGGTTTCAAGCTTCACGGCATCGATCACCCAGAGTTCGTGGATGGCGAAGTTGGAGTAAAGCAGTGCCTTGCGTCCGAGATCATAGCCGAGGCTGGAATCGGCGATCTCGACGGCCAACAGCACGGTCTCGGGCTTGAGATTAACCAAGCCGTCGGCGGTCCGATAGAAGACGAAATCCGGCTCCAGGAACGTGTCGGCATTGAGTCTGAATGTGGTCTCCGTGATGAATACATATTCTTCGCGCAAACGCTTGGCCCAAAACCGGGTCAACGCCCCTTTCAACAGCTCGTGCTGGTTCCCCTTGGGCGGCATCGGAACAATCTCTCCCCCGACCAGTTCAAAACGGTCGTCTTCCAAGAGAACGCCAGCTTCGACCATGGCCTCGATCTCGGCCAGTGACCAATGCCGCTTCGGCAAATCTTGGGCCCGGCGCCAAATGTCGTCGGTGCCGGACTCGGCAAAGCCGCGAATTTCGGGGGGATAAAGATCGGGCCGCAATTCATGCCGTGAAATGCCCGTTGCCCGCTCTATGGCAAGCACGGCATCGGGTGGGATGTAGCCGCGCTCCAGCCATTTCGAAATATGGCCCTGCGTCTTGCCGATCATAGCGGCAAGCGCGGTCTGACTGCCGGCGATCTTGACGGCCTTTCTGAGAACGGAGCCACCCATGTTCGTAGTAAGACATATGTCTTAGTGACTGTCAACGCGCGCCCATGCACTCCCCTGCCCCCGCCACCACGTGAACTGCCGTTTGATGTAATGGCGGGTGGCAGTCTTGGCTCTGGCGACGGCCTCATCGAGTTCGATTTCGCCGCGCAGATGGGCGGCAAATTCGGGGACGCCGATCGCCTTCATCATCGGCAGGGCCGGATCGTAATCGAGCAGCGGGCGGACTTCTTCAATCGCTCCCGCCGTAATCATCGCATCGAAACGGGCCTCGGCGCGGGCGTAGAGTTCGGCGCGCGGCACATCGGCGAAGACGCGCTCGGCTTCGACTCCCGTCAGCACTGCACTCTGCTGTGCCATGGCTTGCCAGTGGGACAGGGGATGGCCGGTCACCTCGATCACTTCCAGCGCCCGGATGAGTCGCTGCCGGTCGTTGGGTTCAAGCCGCGCCGCCGCCTCCGGGTCGAGACGGGTGAGTTCCGTGTGGACATCACCGTCAAAGCAGCGCCATTTCTCCCGCACCGCCGCGTCAATGGGCGGAATTGCGGCGAGCCCCCGCTCCAGCGCCCTGAAATAGAGTCCCGTGCCGCCGGTTATGACGGGCAACAGCCCCCGCCCCCAGGCCGCCTCGATTTCGCGCCGCGCATCCGTCAGCCAGCGGGCGACGGAGTAGCTCTCGCGGCCCGGCACATGGCCATAGAGCCGGTGCGGAATCTGTACCTCCTCCGCCGCGGAGGGCCGCGCGGTGAGGATGCGCAGCTCGCCATAGACCTGCATGGCGTCGGCATTGACGATGACGCCGCCCCGCTCGCGCGCCAGCTTCAGCGCCAAAGCCGACTTGCCGCTGGCGGTGGGGCCTGCGATAAGCAGCGCGCGTTTGGTGGGTGAATTCGCCATATGGATTCGGTCCTCGTTCTCATAGCAGCCCCCGGCTCCGGCGCAATCGACGCCCGCACCGTCGCGCTGTTGCGCGAATTGGGCGCCGAGGCGCCCCACTGGCTGGCGCCGGGCGAGGCCGCGGAAGTGCCGGCTTTTCCGCACCTGCCGGAATTCATGATCGATGCCGCCAGGCTCCCCATCGATGCCGCGCTGGTGTCGATTCACAACCGCCGCAAGCGCCTGCTCATCGCCGACATGGATTCGACTGTGATCCGCCAGGAATGCATCGACGAGCTGGGCGCGGCGGCGGGCCTGGGCGAGCGCATCGCGGCGATCACCGCGCGGGCCATGCGGGGCGATCTCGATTTCGCCGAGGCGCTGCGGGAGCGGGTGAAGCTGCTGGCGGGGCTGGACGCCGCCATCATCGGTAAAATCCTCCGTGAACGGATCGATTACATGCCGGGCGGCCGCACGCTCATCGCCACCATGAAGGCCCATGGCGCCCATACCGCGCTGGTGTCCGGCGGCTTCCACCAGTTCACCGGCCCGGTTGCCGCCCATCTCGGCTTCGACGAGACCTCCGCCAACCGGCTGGTGATCGAGAATGGCAGGCTCACCGGTGGCGTTGAGGAGCCCATTCTCGGCGAAGCCGCCAAGCTCGACGCCCTGCGCCGGGTGGTGGCGCGCCTCGGGCTCGATGCCGCCGACGCCATCGCGGTGGGCGACGGCGCCAACGACGTCGCCATGCTGAGCGAGGCGGGCATGGGCGTGGCGCTGCATGCCAAACCCCATGTCCAGGAAGCCTCTCTCATCCGCATCAATCACGGCGACCTGACCGCGCTTCTCTACTTGCAGGGCTATGCCAAGGCGCAATTCGCCGCCGCTTGAATTTGCCACCCGGTTGCGCGACAGTCACTCCAATTCAGGGAGGCGAGCATGCCAAAACGCAAAGCAAAACCGGCCGGGAAAACTGCCGCCAAATCGCGCGCCAAGCCCGCCGGGAAATCCGCTCCGGCAAAACGCAAGGCTGCCGTGAAGACAAAATCGGTACCGAAGAAGATTACGGTCCTGCGCGCCACGCCCAATCAGGTGAAATTCACCCTCGTCGAGGAGCGCATCCCCAAGCGCTGGTACAATATCGCCGCCGACCTTCCCAAGGCGCTGCCGCCGGTGCTGCATCCGGGAACCCTGCAACCGGTGGGACCCGCCGACCTCGCCCCCCTCTTCCCCATGGCCCTGATCATGCAGGAGGTGAGCCGGGACCGCGACATCGATATCCCGGAGCCGGTGCGCGACATCTACCGAATGTGGCGCCCGACGCCGCTGTACCGCGCCCGCCGCCTCGAAAAGGCGCTCGGCACCACGGCGAAGATCTTTTACAAATACGAGGGCGTCAGCCCGGCCGGCTCCCACAAGCCCAATACCGCAGTGGCCCAGGCGTTTTACAACAAGCAGGAAGGTGTGACGAAACTCGTCACCGAGACGGGGGCGGGCCAATGGGGCTCCGCGCTTGCCATGGCCGGTGCCATGTTCGGCATCGACGTCAAGGTCTTCATGGTCAGGGTCTCCTATGACCAGAAGCCCTATCGCCGGGCGCTGATGGAAACCTATGGCGCCAGATGCACGCCGAGCCCGTCGACGGAGACCAATGCGGGACGGCAGATTCTCGCCGCCGACCCCAATTCCAACGGCAGCCTCGGCATCGCTATTTCGGAAGCCGTCGAAGTGGCGGCGACCAATGCCGACACCAAATACGCCCTCGGCAGCGTCCTCAATCACGTATTGATGCACCAGACGGTGATCGGTATCGAGGCAATCGAGCAGATGCGGCAGGCGGGCGCCTATCCCGATGTCATCGTCGCCTGCACCGGCGGCGGCTCCAACTTCGCCGGCCTCACCTTCCCCTTCATCGGCCAGCAATTGCGCGGCGGCAGGAAAGTGCGGGTGATCGCCGCCGAACCGGCCGCCTGCCCGTCCCTGACGCGCGGCCGCTATGCCTATGATTTCGGCGATACCTCGCACTTGACGCCGCTGGTCAAGATGCACACGCTGGGCTCGACCTTCATGCCGCCCGGCTTCCATGCCGGCGGCCTGCGCTACCACGGCATGGCGCCGCTCGTAAGTCATTTGAAAGAACTGGGGATCATCGAGGCGGAAGCCTACAAGCAGAATGCCTGCTTCGAGGCGGGCGTGCAGTTCGCCCGCTACGAGGGCATCGTGCCGGCGCCCGAAGCGGCCCACGCGGTGCGCGGCGCCATCAATGTGGCCCTCGACGCCAAGCGCAAGGGCACCTCGCCCACCATCCTCTTCGGCCTCTGCGGCCACGGCCATTTCGACATGCAGGCCTACATGGACTATTTGTCCGGCAAGCTCGAGGACAAGAACTACGACCAGGCGGCACTCGACAAGGCGCTTGCCGGCCTGCCGGCGATTGCGGCGGAGTGACGGGTTCCTCCACCGAAGGCCGCAGGAGGTTTTAGAGCATCGGACCCAAAAGTGGATACCACTTTTGGGAATATCCGATGCTCAAGCATATATCTGGCGCAACTTTTCGCCCTCAAGTGGTTTCCACTTGAGGGCCCGTTGCGCTAGGCAGTCGGATTACTTCAGCTTGAGCGCGATGAAGCGCATTTCGCTCTGTTTGCCGCCCTTGGCGACGAGCAGCAGCACCGAGTTCTTGGAGGCCGCCTCTGCGATGCGGGCCGAGATGTCGGCGGCGCCCACCACTTCCTTCTCGCCCGCCTCGGTGATGACATCGCCGGGCTCGAGCTTCTTGTCGGCGGCCGGGCCTTCGGTGGCGACTTCGGTGATGACGGCGCCCTTGACTTCCGGATCGGTCTTGAACTTCGCGCGCAGATCGTCGGTGAGCGTCGCCACCGTCATGCCGAGCACGGTGACCACGGCGGGCGCGCTACCACCATCCTGCTGCGCCACCAGTTTCTCGCCGTCCTCAAGCCTGCCGACTTCGGCCGTGACCGTCACTTCCTTGCCCTTGCGCAGTACCTTGACCGTCACCTGTCTGCCGATTTCGGTTTCGGCGACGATCCGCGGCAGATCGCGCATTTGGTTGACTGGCTTGCCGTCGAACTCGACCACCACGTCGCCCGCTTCGATGCCCGCCTTCTCGGCCGGCCCGGTCTTGGTGACATCGGCGATCAGTGCTCCGCGCGGCTGGACCATGCCCATGGTCTCGGCAATGTCGTCGGTCACCGACTGGATTTTTACCCCCAGCCAGCCGCGCCGCGTCTCGCCGTATTTGATGAGCTGGGCGACGACGCCCTTCGCCGTATTGGCGGGAACCGAGAAACCGATGCCGACGGAACCACCCGACGGCGAGAAGATCGCGGTGTTGATACCGACGACGTTGCCCTTGAGATCGAAGAGCGGCCCGCCGGAATTGCCCTTGTTGATGGCGGCGTCGGTCTGGATGTAGTCGTCATAGGGCCCGGCATTGATGTCGCGGTTGCGCGCCGAGACGATGCCAAGCGACACTGAGCCGCCGAGGCCGAAAGGATTGCCGATCGCCATCACCCATTCGCCGATGCGCAAATGGTCGCTGTCGCCGAAGCCCACGATCGGGAGCGGCCGTTTCGGCTTCACCCGCAGCACCGCCAGATCGGTCTTGGGATCGCGGCCGACGAGTTCCGCCTTGAGAATGGTCGAATCCTGGAATCGCACCTCGATGGCCTCCGCGCCTTCGACGACGTGATTGTTGGTGACGATCAGGCCGGAGGCGTCGATAACGAAGCCCGAGCCCATGGAGCTGACGGTGCGGTTCTGCTGTTCCTGCCCCTGCCCTTGCTGTTGGCGCTTGAAGAAGTCGTCGAAGAAATCCTTGAAGGGAGAATTGTCCGGCAGGTCCGGCATCTGGAACTCGCTGGGACCGCCCTGCACCTTGCTTTCCACCGAAATTTCGACGACCGCCGGTAAAAGCCGGTCCGCCAGATCGGCCACCGAGGGCAGTTGCTCGGCCTGGGCCAGGGCGGGCAGCGCCGTCAGCGGCGCTTGCGCATACCCCAAAACCGCCGCCATCGCCGCCGCTGCCAGCGATGCCCGAAGCCAACTGTGCCGTCCGTTCATATTGCGATCTCCAGGAATTCCGCCATCACTATCACCCGGCGACGCTGCGCACCACAAACACCACCAGCACACCCACCGCGATCGCCGCCAATCCGCCCAAGCGTAACTGGTCGTCGGAAAAGTGTTCCATCGCCGCCAGCATGCGTCTCAACTGCCCCGGAACCAAGGCATAAAGAAGGCCCTCGATCACCATGACGAGACCGAGGGCGGTGAAGATTGCCCCGCTCATTGGGCCGGAGCGGCGGGCGCTGCGGTCTCCGAGTTGAAATAGCCGAAGAATTGCGAATCGGGTCTCAGCACGTAGGTCGTGTCGCTGCCCTTCAGCGCCGCTTCATAGGCCTTCATCGAGCGGTAGAAGGCGAAGAATTCCGGATCCTGCTGGAATACCTCGGCAAAGATGCGGTTGCGCTCGGCGTCGCCCTGGCCGCGGGCGATTTCGCCGTCGCGCTGGCTTTCGGCCAGCGTCACGGTGTAGTCGCGGTCGGCCTTGGCCATCAGCGTGAGCGCCTGCTGGTTGCCAATGGCACGAATCTGCTCTGCCTCGGCCTTGCGCTCGGCCTGCATGCGGCTGTAGGTCTGCTCGAGAACGTCCTGCGGCAGGTCGGTGCGGCGGATGCGGACGTCGGTGAGTTCGACACCGAGCTCCTTGGTCTCGGACCGCACCTGATCGCGGATTTCGCGCATCATGGCGGCCCGTTCTTCCGACAGCGCCGCCTGGAAGGTGCGCTTGCCGTAGGTCTCGCGCAGGGCGGCATCGACCCGGGCGCCGATGCGGCGGTCGGCCACATCGAAATTAGCCTGCACGGCTTCGCGGAACTTCCGTGAATCGACCACCCTGTACATGGTGATGGCGTCCACCAGGTAGCGCCGGCTGTCGATCACCTGCACGCTTTTATTCTGGTTTTCAAGAAACACCAGGCGCTTGTCGATCGCCACCACTTCATCGACGAAGGGTATCTTGAAGTTGAGTCCGGGATCGTCGACGATGCGCAATATCTCGCCGAAGCGCACCACCAGGGCGCGGCCGCGTTCGGTCACGGTAAAGATCGACGAATAGGCCGTGACGGCGGCGGCAACGAGAATGAAGGCCGCGGCTCCGCGGAAAGTCGGGGTCATTGCGGGGCTCCCTTGCTGGCGGACGGGCTCAATTCGGGCAGCGGCAGATAGGGAATGACGCCCGGGCCGCCCGCACCCTGTTCGATTATGACTTTCTTCGAGCCGCCGAGAATGCTTTCGATGGTCTCGATATAGAGGCGGCGACGGGTTACCGCCTTGGCGTTTTTGTATTGGTCGTAGACGGCCGAGAAGCGTTGCGCCTCGCCTTGCGCCTCGGCCACGATGCGGCCCTTGTAGCCGTCGGCGTCTTGACGGATCTTCGCCGCCTCGCCGTTCGCCTGGCCTTGCCGCTGGAAGGCATATTGCGTCGCCTTGTTGACCTGGCTGGCGCTGTCCTGCTGGGCCCGGTTAACCTCGGCGAAGGCATCCATGACCGGCTCCGGCGGTTCGGCCTTGTTGAGCTGCACGCCGGTTATCGAAATGCCGGCCCTATAGGCGACGAGCGTGTCCTGGATGAGTTTCTGCACTGCCACTTGCGCCGCCTCGCGCCCGCGGGTGCGCACTTCCTCGGCCCTGCTGCGTCCGACATATTCGCGCATGGCACTCTCCGCCACCACGCGCAGCAGTTCCTCGGGATTCTGCACGTTGAAGAGATAGGCGCGCGGATCGGAAATGCGCCACAGCACGGTGAACTCGATATCGACGATATTCTGGTCGCCGGCCAGCATCAGGCCTTCGGCGTTGGGATCGCGGCTGTCGCCGCTGATGCCGAACGTCATGATGTTTTCGGACAGGGCCTTGGGGGTTTCGACGGTTTCGGCCGGCCACAGGATATAATGCAGGCCGGGATTGGTGGTGCGGTCGTATTTACCGAGGCGGAGGACGACGCCAAGCTCGTCGGCCTGCACCGTATAAATGGCGTTGTAGAGCCAGAAGGCGCCGAGCAGCACCAGCGGCAGCAGCCACCCGGCCTTGCCGCCGGACGGCAGGAAATTTTTCAATGTCTCCTGGAAACGCCTGATCAATTCTTCGAGATCGGGTGGATTGGGCCCGCGATTGCCGCCGAGCGGCCCGCGCGGCCCCTGCCCCCAGGGACCTTGCCCCCCGGGCCCCTGGTTTCCTCCGCCACCTTCCTTGTTCCACGGCATCGTTATTCACCTTCCGGTCGTGGTTGCATTGGCGTCCGATATAGGTAGCCCGCCCGCCCATGTCCATGGCAATGGCGTCACGGTCGTCAATGCAACCTTATCCGGTCGAGCACCCGCAGCGTGCAGGCGGCATCGTCCTTGGGACCCTTGGCGATGGCTTCGCCCCCCGTCTGCCGCCAGTCGCGCGCATCGATGACGGGAAAGCGCGTATCGCCGTGAACCGCGATATCCACTTCGGTCAGATAGATGCGGTCGGCCTGATCGAAGAACATGTCGTAGATTTCGCCGCCGCCGATCACCGCGATCTCCTCCGCCGAGTGGCCGCGCGCCACGGCCAGTGCCGTGAATGCATCGCTCACCACCGTTGCGCCTGGCGCCTTATAGCCGCGCTGCCGGGTGACCACGATATTGGGCCGCCCGGGCAGCGGTCGCTTCGGCAGGCTCTCCCAGGTCTTGCGTCCCATGATGACAGGCTTCCCCATGGTGATCTGCTTGAAGCGCTTGAGGTCCGAGGAAAGGTGCCACGGCAGCCCGCCGTCGCGGCCGATGACGCCGTTGCGCGATACCGCCGCCACCAATGCGATCCGGCTCATGTGCCCAGCCTTTCGAGCGCATCGCCCGTTACGCGGTAAACCGTCCAGTCGTTCATCGGCAGGGCGCCGAGCGACTCGTAAAACCCGATCGATGATTCGTTCCAATCCAAAACCCACCATTGCAGCCGCGGCAAGCCTTCGGCCAGGCAGCGCCGCGCCAAGTGTTTCAAGAGAGCCTTGCCGATGCCCCGCCCGCGCCTGGCGGGATCGACGAACAGGTCTTCGAGATAGATTCCGGCCTTGCCCCTGAAGGTTGAGAAATTATAGACCCACAGGGCAAAACCGGCGGGCTCGCCGTTCCACAGGGCGATGTCGCAATGGCAGCGCGGCGAAGGGCCGAACAGCGCGCCGTCGATGTCCGCCTCCGAGGCCGCCACCTCATGCAGCAACTTTTCATATTCCGCCAATTTGCGGATGAAACCGAAGACCAGCGCGGCGTCGCCGGGTTGGGCCGGCCTGATCGCAAGGCTCATGACTGTATCGATCCGAATATCGCGATTGAATAGATTGCATTCCACGCCGAATGACAGGCGATGGTCACCCACAGGCTGCCGAAACGGACGAGCAGATATCCGAAGACCAGTCCCATCAAGAAAATAAGACCGACCGAGAGCCATGGCTCGGTGGCGTGCAGCAGTGCCCAGATGGTGGAGGTTATGAGCGTTGCGCCCGCGGCGCCGATCCGGGTCTGCGCCAGTGCGGCGAAAAATTGCCCGCGGAACACTATTTCCTCGGCTAACGGAGCGCCGACGCCCACCGACAACAGCACCATGGCGAAAAGCTTCGGCTCGTTGGCGATATCGAACATCGTCTCCTTGACAAGGCCCGCCGAGCCCGTTTCCGGCGACTGCCCGTCGGGCCCCGGCGTGTATTGGGCAATGTCGATTCCGAACACCGTCACGATGACCGCGATTGCCGCATACATGGCGAGGAGAAATCCGCCGACGATCGCAATCCAGCCCAGCCAGCCGAGCGACGGCAGGCGTAGAGCAAGCACCTCCGCCGGCCGGCCGCCTTTCACCTTGGCCAGCAGCCACGCCGCCACTACGGTGATCAGCGCCGCTGGCGACAATCCCACCAGCATGGCCTTCATCATCTGGTGCTGGTTGCCGCCGCTGCCCCAGGACATGTCGAGCAGCACGCCGAAAATGGCGGGAACCACGACATAGATGGCCACCAGGGCGAAGGCGATCGCCAAGGCGCCGATCGGGCCAGGTGGATTGTTCGGCCGGTACAGCCGCAATCCGAAACCGCCAAACAGATCCGGCCCCAGCGCCGCCATCGCCTAGACCGCCACCGGCGCGGCGATGTGGGGATGGGCCTCATAACCGGCAATCTCAAAATCCTCGTAGCGGAAATCGTCTAGCGATTTGATGTCGCGCTTGATGACAAGGCGCGGCGGGGCCATGGGCTTGCGCCGCAACTGCTCGTCGGCCTGCTCCAGATGATTGCGATAGAGATGGGCGTCGCCCAGCGTGTGGATGAATTCGCCCGCTTTGAGCCCGGTCACCTGCGCCACCATGTGGGTGAGCAGCGCGTATGAAGCGATGTTGAAGGGCACGCCGAGGAAGATATCGGCCGAGCGCTGGTAAAGCTGGCAGGAAAGCCGCCCCTCGGCCACGTAGAACTGGAACAGGCAGTGGCAGGGCGGCAGGGCCATCTTGTCCACATCCGCCGGGTTCCAGGCGGTGACGATCAGGCGGCGCGAGTCGGGGTTCTTGCGGATGCGCGCCACCACATCGGCGAGCTGGTCGATGGTGGAACCGTCGCGCGCCGGCCAGGAGCGCCACTGGGCGCCATAGACGGGACCGAGTTCGCCTTGGGCATCGGCCCATTCGTCCCAGATCGTCACCCTGTTGTCGCGCAGATATTTGACATTGGTCTCGCCGCGGATGAACCACAGCAGCTCATAAATGATCGAGCGCAGGTGCAGCTTCTTGGTGGTGACCAGCGGAAAGCCCGCCGAAAGGTCGAAGCGCATCTGGTGGCCAAACACCGAGACAGTGCCGGTTCCGGTCCGGTCGTCCTTGCGGACGCCGTGCTTGCGGACATGGGCCATGAGATCGAGATATTGCTGCATGTCCCAAGGCTAGCCGATTCCCTCGCCAAATGCGAACCTCCGGGCCCGGCGTTCCGGAGGACGCCGGGTCTGAAAGAAAAGTGAGCGGCCTTGCGTAGTTATCGATTGAGGAGAGTGGACGATCGCCCCGGTGCATGAACCTGCCGCCCAGGACGACGGAGACCTTGTCGTGAGCGCCCTTCGCGATCCCAAGGCCTATGGCGCTATCGTCCGCCGTTTCGAGGCCATGCTAAAGCGCTATGTTGGGCGCATTCTGGGGCGCCATGCCCAGTTCGCCGAGGATATCCTGCAGGGCGTGTTTCTCAAGACCTATGTCAATCTCAACGACTATGACAAGACGCGGCCATTGGCGCCGTGGCTCTACCGGATCGCCCACAATGAGGCGGTGAGTTTCCTGAGAAAGCGGGGAGCCGAGCCGCCGGTGATCGACGGCGAAGACGGCCGCCTGCTTCTCGAAAGGGTGCGGGACGAAACTTCGGCTAATGGCGCAGCCGATTTTGATCTTGCCGAAAGTGGCATTCACGGCGCCCTGATCGACCTCGATCCGCGCTACCGCGACGTACTCATGCTTCGCTATCTGGAGGACAAGAGTTACGATGAGATTTCCGACATTCTCCATATGCCTCCGGGCACCGTCGCCACCCGCATCCGGCGCGGGCTGGAACGGTTGAAATCCTCCCTGACCACCGGCGCAGCCGGGAAGCGGGAGGCATGATCGCCATGCGCGAGCTCGACAAGGAAGTTCTGGCGAAGATCGAGAAGCTCGGGCTGAAGCCCCTGCCCTATATCTATTTCTTCGCCAAACGCTCGGTGTTCTGGGCGCTCGCCGCCCTGTCGGTGCTGCTTGGCGGCATCAGTGTGGCGGTCGCGATCTTCGCTGCCATGGATTTGGCGCGCACCGGCGGCCGCGGCCTCGACGAGATGCCGTTTGACGATATCGCCACCAGCCTTCCCGCCCTATGGTTTGCCTGTTTCATGCTGTTTGCCGCCAGCGCCTGGTTCAGCCTGTCGCGGACGCCGCGCGGTTACCGCTACCGGCCGCTCGGCATCTTGGCGGCTGCCTTCGCCGCGAGTCTCGGACTTGGATTTGCTCTCCATGGCCTCGACGCCGGACGCCTCACCCACAATTTTCTCGCCACTCATTTTTCGGCTTATGATCGTTTCACCCATATTCCCTACGAGGAGTGGAGCCGTCCCGATCAGGGCTATCTCGGCGGCGAAGTCTTGTCGGTCGGCGGTAACACTCTGCTGCTCAAAGCCTTCGACGGCGTGCAATGGACCGTCGATATCTCGGCCGCTGTAAACGGCGTGGACGAGCCCCTTGAAGACGAAGGCGACGTTGCCATGCGCGGCGTGAGGACCGGGCCGCGCGCCTTCAAGGCACAAACCATCGCCGCCTTCGATTGAAGCTGCGTGAAAGAATTTCCGTTCTCCGCACGTAATGCAATGAGACGATCCGAAAATACTCGGATCGCTTCGCAACGCGAGGACATGCAAATGAACGGATCTCGCCTCATTGCCGCAAGCGCCGCCCTCCTGGTCTCCGCTTGGTCTCCCGCCCGGGCCGCAGAGATGCCTGCCGCCGCCATCAACCCCGCAGATTTTTCGGCCGTCATCGACAATCCCCTGTTCAAGATGCCGGAGAGCAGGACAACGTATTTCCGGTCGCAAACCGCGGACGGATTGGAGACTGGAGAGATCCTGGTCACCGGAGCGACACGGATGTTCATGGGCGTCAAGACGCTGGTCATTCGCGATCGCGTCTTTCTCAACGGCAAGCTCTTTGAGGATACCCAGGACTATTTCGCCCAGCACAAGAACGGCGATGTCTGGTATTTCGGCGAGGACGTAGACAACTACAAGAACGGCAAGCTCGTCGACCATGACGGAACCTGGCACGCCGGTGTCGACGGCGCCCAGCCCGGCATCGTCATGCTGGCCCACCCCATGCCCGGCGACGTCTATCGCGAAGAATATCTTGCCGGTGTCGCCGAAGACATGGCCAAGGTCCTGTCGGTCAACGAGACGGTCACCATCCCGCTGGGAACTTTCAGCAAGTGCCTCAAGACGGAAAACTGGACGCCGCTCGAGCCCGGCGTGAAGGAACTCAAGTATTACTGCAAGCAGGCGGACGGGCTGGTGCTTGAACGCGATCCGCAAAGCGGCGAGCGCAATGTTCTGGTAAAAATCGAGGATTGCGACTGACCGGGTAGCGCATAACATTTCGGCATGTGAAGATTCCCTCTCCGGCGTTATCATGTCACTCAACAGTTGCTTGACGCCGGCAGGGGCAATCGATGAGGTTTGAGGGTTTACTTTTCGCCGCCGCGGTTGTGGCGGCGATCCCTTCGGGGGCGCGGGCCGAGGACTGCGCGGCCCCTTGCCTCGGCTATGCGTTCTCAAGCGAATTCCAAGGCGATTGGATCGCGCCGCAGGGCTCTCCTGGCGAATCCTATGACCTGCAGTTCACGGCCGACCGGGACATTTTTCTGGCGCTCACCGAGGAGCTGAAATTCGCAACATCCATCGCCACGGAACCGGTCAAGGACAAGGCACCGGGGGAGGATCGCGCCTTCGCCGATATGGGCACCTTTGTCGAAAAGCTCTATGCCGAATTCGAGCAGGAACCGGTGACCGTGCGTCTCGGCAAGTTCGAACCGGTCCAAGGCTGGGCGTCGCCCGAGCTCAACGGTATCCACGCGGCCGACATCGCCGGAAGCCTTGATACCGAGGAACGCTGGGGCGTTGAAACAGATTTTGCATTTGCGGCGGCCGGCCTCGAACAGCAGCTGACTGCCAGCGCCTTCACCACCGACCGCACGGCCTTGAGCGAGTCAATTTTCACCAATCGCGGCCGCACGACGCTTTCCGACGGCGGGGCGGGCAATACCAAGGGAATTTCTTCGCTGGCGCTCTATCTCAGCGGCTGCGCCGGGGCGGAACCCGAGGAGTGCTACAGCGAGGGCAACTATGGCTACCGCCTGGGGCTCCGCTACCAGGAGGCGGACCGGGCCACACAAGACCAGATCGATGTCGGCATCGCGCCGCATGATGAATTAGGCGTCGTGGCGGATGCGGTCAGGGCAGTTGAAATCGATGAGGACATAACCTTTAGGCTGCTGGGCGAGGCGGCGATCTTGCGCAATTTCGGGGACGGCGACGGCGATGCCCTGATCGCCACCTTTTCGGCGGCACTCGACCACGGACCCTGGACCTATGAAGCCACCTACTCACAGCAACGGAACTTCGCCTCGAAAGCCGAAGGTGCCAGTACCGCGCATTTGGCCGATATCACGGCTATCTATCACCTTGACGAGGATATGAGCTTCTACGGGGAAACCTGGCAGATCGCGGCGGGCTATAGCTATAGCTTTGATGAAGAAGGAGAAATTGCCCATGTCGTGGCCATGAGGGTCACCGTGGATTATGCCGAAAGCCTCGCCCTCGACCCCTGATCGGGGACACCCTTTGCGCTTTTCCCCCTCCTGTCCTATATTCCTCCCGCCACCCCGCAAGGGGCGGCTATGGCGATAAACGGCCATCGTAATAAACCCATCGGACCCGGGGGCAGTACCCGGCGCCTCCACCAGGTGTCAGGTATCGGGTGCCAGGTGTCAGAGAAATGCGCTGACACCTGAAACCTGACACCTGAACGGGGGCGAAACAGGATCGACGAGGGTGTAAAGGATGAACTTTTGCCCGCGATGGTTCCGGCGAAATCGGGCTAAACATATAGTTGCAAACGACAACTATGCTCCGGTCGCTCTCGCCGCGTAATGCGGTGCGAGAACCGAAATCAAAGTCCTGAGGCTTAGCCGTTTCAGGCGGGGTCCGCCGGCACCTGGCAACAGAAGCCGGC
>JANMQL010000075.1:0-2436 GCA_031370475.1 Hyphomicrobiales bacterium
CCCGGCTTCAGGAAAAGCAGCAGGCACGCACCGAGAAACGTCAGGAAGAGATCGGCCGCCATGGCTTGCACGCGCTCGTATTATTTGGCCGGTGGCGATTCCTGGGCATCGCCTTCCTCTTCCTCGCCGATCCGTTCGACCGAGACCACATGCTCGCCGGGCGCGGTATTGATGACGATGACGCCCTGGGTGGAGCGGCCGGCCTTACGGATGTCATGGACCGGGCAGCGGATCAACTGGCCGCCGTCGGTGACCAGCATGATCTGGTCGCTGTCATCAACCGGGAAGGAAGCAACCAATGGACCATTGCGCTCATTGACCGCCATGGCGACGATGCCTTTACCGCCGCGATTGGTGATGCGGTATTCATAGGACGAGGTGCGCTTGCCATAGCCGTTGGCGGAAACTGTGAGGACGATCTGCTCGGCGGCACCCATTTCGGCATAACGCTGCTGGGAAATCGCCGTGTCGGAAGCGACTTCCTCATCGGCGGCAACGGGCTCGGCTTCCTCCCCGGCCACGGCGCGCGACATCTTGATGAAGGCGGCGCGCTCGCCGGGCGTCGCCTCGACATGGCGGATGACCGCCATGGAGATGACCTTGTCGCCGTCCTCGAGCTTGATGCCGCGCACGCCAGTCGAATCGCGGCCCTTGAAAACCCGGACATCGGCGACGGCGAAACGGATGCACTGACCGCGGGCCGTGGTGAGCAGGATATCGCCGGCCTCGGTGCAGATTTCGACGCCCGCGATCTGATCGCCGGCATCGAGCTTCATGGCGATCTTGCCGGTGCGCTGGATGTTCTCGAAATCGGAAAGCTCGTTGCGCCGGACGGTGCCGGAGCGGGTGGCGAAGACGATCTGCAGGGAGCTCCAGGCCTTCTCGTCCTCGGGCATCGGCATGACCGTGGTGATGCGCTCTCCCTGGGCAAGCGGCAGGAGATTGATCAGGGCCTTGCCGCGCGCCTGGGGGTTGCCCACCGGCAGACGCCAGACCTTCATGCGGTAGACCATGCCAGCCGAGGAGAAGAACAGGATGGGCGTATGGGTATTGGCGACGAAAAGCTTGGTGACGAAATCCTCCTCGCGGGTCTGCATGCCGGCCCGGCCCTTCCCGCCGCGGCGCTGGGCCCGGTAGGCGGAGAGCGGCACCCGTTTGACGTAGCCGGTATGCGACACGGTCACCACCATGTCCTCGCGCTGGATCAGGTCCTCGTCCTCGACCTCGCCTTCATTTTCGACAATTTGCGTGCGGCGCGGCGTGTTGAACTCGGTCTTGATGGCGGCGAGCTCGTCCTTGATGATGGTCAGCACGCGGGCCCGCGAGCGCAGAATGTCGAGATAGTCGGCAATTTCCTTGGCGAGGGTTTCGAGTTCGGCGCCGATCTCCTCGCTGCCAAGGGCTGTGAGGCGCTGCAGCCGGAGATCGAGAATGGCCTTGGCCTGTTCTTCCGAGAGCCGGTAGCTGCCGTCATCGGCGAGCCGGTGGCGCGGATCGGCGATGAGCGTGATCAGCGGCGCCATGTCCTTGGCGGGCCAGGTGCGGCCCATCAGGGCCTCGCGGGCTTCGGCGGCGTCCTTCGACTTGCGGATGAGGACAATCACCTCGTCGATATTGGCAACAGCGATGGCGAGGCCGACCAGGATGTGGGCGCGGTCGCGGGCCTTGCCGAGCAGATGCTTGCTGCGCCTCGTCACCACTTCCTCGCGGAAGGCGATGAAGGCCTGCAGCAGATCCGTGAGGTTCATCAGTTCCGGGCGGCCGCCGGTCAGGCAGACATTGTTGATGCCGAAGCTCGATTGCAACGAGGAGAAGCGATAGAGTTGGTTGAGCACGATGTCGGCCATGGCCTCGCGGCGGAGCTCGATCACCACCCGCATGCCGTGACGGTCGCTCTCGTCGCGAATGTCGGAGATGCCCTCGAGCTTCTTCTCGCGCACCATCTCGGCGATCTTCTCGATCATCTGCGCCTTGTTCACCTGATAGGGAATCTCGGTGACGATCAGGGCTTCCCGCTCCTTGCGCAGCTCCTCGGTATGGACCTTGGCCCGCATGACGATCGAGCCGCGGCCGGTATGGAAGGCCGACTTGATGCCGGCGCGTCCGAGGATGATGCCGGCGGTGGGAAAATCCGGCCCCGGAACGATGTCGATCAACTCGTCGATGGTAATGGCGGGATTTTCGATGGTGGCGATGCAGGCATCGATCGCCTCGCCGAGATTATGCGGCGCCATGTTGGTGGCCATGCCGACGGCAATGCCGCCCGAGCCGTTGACCAGCAGATTGGGAAAACGGGCCGGGAGAACCTTGGGCTCGCGTTCGGAATTGTCGTATTTGGCCTGGAAGTCGACGGTGTTCTTGTCAATGTCCTCGAGCAGCGCATGGGCCACTTTGGCCATGCGCGATTCGGTATAACGCATGGCGGCGGGAGGATCG
>JANMQL010000109.1:0-3950 GCA_031370475.1 Hyphomicrobiales bacterium
CGCTGGTTCAAGCTGCATTTTCCGCAAGTGACCTCCGCCTATCTCAACAAGCTGACGCGCACCGGCCAAGTGCGAGTGTCCGGAGGCCGGGCCAAGACCAATACGAGGCTTGAATGCGGACAGGATGTCCGCGTCCCGCCGCTCGCCGTCGAAAAGCGTCCCGCGGATATGCCGAAGAGCGATGTCAAGCCCCTCGGCAAGGAGGAACGGCGCTTCTTCGACAGCATGATCCTGCATGAGGACAAGGATCTCTATGTCCTCAACAAGGAGGCGGGCTTTGCCGTGCAGGGTGGCACCAAGACCCACCGCCATCTCGACGGACTGCTGATGGGCCTGGCGGCGGAGCTGCGCGAGCGCCCGCTGCTGGTGCACAGGCTGGACCGCGACACCTCCGGCGTCATCGTCGTGGCCAAGCGCCGCGCCATTGCCTCGGCGCTGGGCAAGCTCTTTGCCACGCGCGCCGTGAAGAAGACCTATTGGGCGGCAGTGAAGGGCGTGCCGAAACCTAACCAGGGCCGCATCGACGTGGCGCTGATCAAGGCCAAGGGCCCGGACGGCGACCGCATGCGGGCCAGCGAAGACGGCGAAGAGGACGACGAGCAGCACGCCGTCACTCACTATTCCGTAATCGACAAGGCCTCTGGCCTGGTGGCCTGGGTGTCGCTCAAGCCGGTCACCGGCCGCCAGCACCAGCTTCGCGCCCACATGGCCCATATCGGCACGCCGATTTTCGGCGACGAGAAATATGGCGGCAATGCCGGCATGCCGGAAGGCATGTCGAAGCGCTTGCATCTCCATGCCCGGCGCATCGTCTTCCCGCATCCGCGCGGCGGCACTGTCGACATAACCGCCCCCCTGCCGCAGCACATGCGTGACACCTGGGCCATGTTCGGCTTCGATCCCGACCGCTACGAGGCCGAGGCGGAATGAAGAGCCGGCGCCGCTTCTACAAGACTGTGGACCTGTCGCAAGCGGGTGGCATCCTGCTTGACGGCAAGCCGGTCAGGACGCCGATGAAAGCGGCACTGGTGCTGCCGACCGTCGAACTTGCGCGCGCCGTCGCCGGCGAATGGGAAGCCCAGGGCGAGAAGATCGTCCCCGCCACCATGCCATTGACCAGACTCGCCAATACGGCCATCGACCGGGTGAGCCCGGATCGCCCGCGCATCGTCGCCGAAATGCTGGACTTTGCCGGCAGCGACCTCACCTGCTACCGGGCCGAAGCGCCGCCCGATCTCGTCGAGCGTCAGGCGCTGGCCTGGAACCCGGTGCTCGCCTGGGCCGCCGCCAGCCTTGACGCCACCTTCCTGGTCACGGCGGGCATCGTCCACCGGCCCCAGACGGAAGCCGCGCTCAAGGCCGTGCGGTCCCACCTCGATGGGCTCGATCCCTTCGTGCTCACGGCCCTGCATAACCTGATGACGCTGACCGGCTCGCTGCTCATTTCCGCCATGACCTTGGCGGGGAAACTTGAGCCGGAAGCGGCCTGGCTTGCCGCTCACACGGACGAGGATTACCAGATCGCCCAATGGGGCGAGGACACCGAAGCCCGGCAGCGCCGCAATCTCCGGCACCGCGAATTCCTCGCCTGCTGCCGCTTTGCCGGTCTTGCGGCGAATCAAACTGAGGCTTGATTCGCGCTCCGGTTGCAGCTTTTCTGAAGCCCTGCGAGTGCCTATGTTATTGACCCGAAGTTTGCGTATCAAACTGGCGGGCTGGCTGATCGTCATTCCGATCGCCGGCCTGGTGGGTGCTGTCTATTCCTCCATGGTATATCCCGCGGGCTCGCCCAATCCCGGCGACTGGAAGGTTGGCGCCACAACCGGCATTCTCATCGCGCTCTTGTCCATTCCGCTGGAAATCTTCTCGCGCGAATTTCCGCTGATGGTGGCGATCCGCAACCTGCCGCGCGGCCTGCGCTGGCTGACCCGCAGCGCCTTGCATGTGACGGTCATCCTGGCGGTTCTGCTTGGCACCCAATATGTCTTCGATACGGTCATCTACGGGCGGCCCGTCTTCAGCACCATCGATGTGCATGAAACCGCCCAGGACGCCCTATTCTGCGCCTTCGTTCTCATCGCCACGGTCTTCGTCCTCGAAATGCGCTCGCTCCTGGGCGGCCGGGTTTTGGCCACCGCCATGCTTGGCGGCTATGCCGCGCCCGCCGAGGAACAGCGCCTGTTCATGATCGTCGACATGGTGGCATCCAGCGAGGCGGCGGAGGAGTTGGGCGGCCAGCGTTACCACGGCTTTCTCTCGGAAACCTTCCGGCTGGCGGAGGGCGAGATCGAGGAGGAGGGCGGCGAAGTCTACACCTATGTGGGCGATGCGCTGTTCGCCACCTGGCGGCTGGAAGAGCCCGCCCGCAATGCCCGCGCCATCAAGGCGGCGCTGCGCGTCTTTGCGGCTTTGGAGCGAGCCGCCGCTTCCTTCAAGAAGAATTACGCCCGCCAGCCGCGCATTCGCGCCGTGCTGCATGGCGGCCCGGTGCTGATCGGCCAATATGGCGACGTGCGCCGCCAGGTGACCTATCTGGGCGAAGTCCTCAATGTCGCCTCGCGCATGGAGCGCTTCGCCAAGTCGAGTTGCGTTGAGATTTTGATTTCTGCCCCGCTATTGGCGCAAACCGAATTGCCTGCCGGCCTCGTGGCTTCGCCCCTCGCCGGACTGGAACTGGCCGGCTGGAAGGGGCCGGTCGGCCTCGCCGCCCTGCGGCGCAAGGAACCTGCCTCAGAGTCGCCAAGTTTGACGGCGACAAGCCTGGCTCCTTCATCCAGTCGAAAGGCAGTTTCATGAATCTCCGTGCGATGGCAGTGGCCGCAACGATCGGTGCCGTGTGGGCTGTGCCGGCCTTCTCGCAAAGCGCCCCGGCCGATCTGATCGCCGCCTACAAGGCCGGCGTCGCCGGGCAGAAATGCGATCTCGGCCTCGACAGCGGCAAGTCCAGCAAGCTCGGCGACGCGGTGCAGAGGATCGAGCAGAGGAGCGGCCTGGCCCAGGCCGATCTCGATGCCTTGTGGAGCAAGACCGAGGCCGATGCCGATGCCGATCTCGCCGGCTTCTGCGCCAAAGCCCAAGCCCTGGTCGACAAGGCCATCGCCGCCGGCGGTTGAGTTCGCCGTTCGCTGCGATCACAAGCACGGAAGCTCTTTCCATAATTTCCCCTTCTCCCTGCCGCTTGCGGCGGGGAGAAGGTGCCCGACCTGGCTACGCCGAAGCGAAGCTTCAGCTTCGCCAAGGCGAGAGGGCGGATGAGGGGTGGCCTCTCCGCGAGTTGAACTGCCAAACCGCCACGCGGCGGCGGCCCCTCATCCGGCCGTTGGCCACCTTCTCCCCGCACGACGTGCGGGGAGAAGGGGAAATTCTAATTGGCCGCCGTATTTACGACGCTTAAATCCAATAGCGCCTCTCGCCGGGTTTGACGGCATAACGCCCGGCTGCTTTACAGTCCTCACGACCGGAATCGGCGGAGGGCTGAGCATGCACGAGATACTCGAGAAGCTGGAAGCGCGCCGCAAGGTCGCCCGCGCCGGTGGCGGCGAAAAGCGAGTGGCCGCCCAGCATGGCCGCGGCAAGCTCACGGCGCGCGAAAGAATCGATCTGCTCCTCGATCAAGGCTCCTTCGAGGAGTTCGACATGTTCGTCGAGCACCGCTGCACCGATTTCGGCATGGAGCAGACGAAAGTTCCCGGCGACGGCGTGGTGACCGGCTGGGGCACCGTCAACGGCCGCATCGTCTATGTCTTCGCCAAGGACTTCACCGTGTTCGGCGGCTCGCTGTCCGAATCGCACGCCCGCAAGATCACCAAAATCCAGGACATGGCGCTGCGGAACCGCGCCCCCATCGTCGGCCTGTTCGACGCCGGCGGCGCCCGCATCCAGGAAGGCGTCGATGCGCTGGGCGGCTATGGCGAAGTGTTCCAGCGCAATGTACTGGCCTCCGGCGTCAT
>JANMQL010000124.1:0-2063 GCA_031370475.1 Hyphomicrobiales bacterium
GGCCCCAGGCGATGGCCAGGCGGCGCGCGCAGTCCAGTCATGTTAATTGCCCGCTGATCAGTCCCATGTTAAAGCACAGCTTGACGATGGAGCTGCCCATGAATTCGCTTAAGGTTTTGGTGGTTGGCCATAGCCACACCGGGGCCCTTAGACGCGGCTTGACTAACTATATCGACGGCGAACTGGCGCATCGCTACGAGATCATCAATCTTGGTTCCCTGCCGAACAAGGGCAAGGGTGCCGATATCCCGCCGGAAGTGCGAAAGGCAATCGCCGCGCTTCACGCCGACGTGATCGTATCGGCAGTTCATGGCAATGCCCATAACATCTTCGGCTTGGTGCGCCATCCCCAGCCCTTCGATTTCGTTGTTCCGAAAATGCCGCAGCTCGCCCTCGACGAGGACGCGGTACTCCTGCCCTATTCCTCGATCGTTGCAAGCTTCCGCGCCAAGGCGGAGGCGCAGACCCGTCTCCTTTTCAATCTGAAGACGGAGTTCGGTCTACCGATGATTCACCTGCAATCACCGCCGCCGATTCCCAGCGAGGAGCATTTGCGGACCTATCCGGGGGTGTTCGCCGAGAAAATCGCCGAATTCGGCGTTGCCCCGGCCCTCCTCCGCCACAAGCTGTGGTGGACGATGTCGGATATCTTTCATGAGGCCTGTGCCGCGCTGGGTGTCGCATATCTGCAGGTCCCTGACTGCGTTAAGGATAATTCCGGCATGCTGCTAGAGCAATTCTGGAACAACGATCCCACTCACGGGAACGCCCTTTACGGTGCTGCGATCCTTCGCCAAGTGGATGACCACATCAGTAACCAGCTACAGGCCGGACAACTGTATGAGCAGTAGTCACCCCTATCGGGACTTCCCCAACAAGGCCTTCTGGAACCGGTCGATGAAGGGAGTGGCGGCCTCCGACGCCGATCCAGTCGGCGAAGTCAAGTTCCGCATCGGGCCGGACGACAGGATCGTCACCGCCGGCAGCTGTTTTGCCCAACACATCGCGAAGCGCTTGAAGGCCAATGGCTTCAACTTTCTGGTGACCGAACCGGGCCATCCCCTGCTTTCCCCGCAAGATGCGAATGCGATGAACTACGGCGTGTTTAGCGCTCGCTATGGTAACATCTACTCCTCGCGTCAGCTCCTGCAGCTCCTGCAACGGGTCGACGGCAGCCACGTGCCCGTCGACGATGTCTGGCAAGGCGACGGGTATTGGATTGATCCATTCCGGCCACAGATCCAGCCCGAAGGATTTCCCTCGCATGCCGCCTGTCGCAAGGATCGCGAAAGCCATTTCGCCGCAGTCCGCCGCGCTCTGACGGAAATGGATGTATTCATCTTCACCTTCGGTCTCACCGAAATCTGGCGCGACCGGCGCGACGGTTCGGTCTATCCGCTAGCACCCGGAGTGGCTGGCGGTCGCTTCGATTCTTCCATTCACGAGTTTCTCAATCTCGGGGTAAGGGAGGTGGAGAAGGAGATGGAAGAGGCGCTGGGGCTTATTCGAGCGATAAATCCACGTTGCCGGGTGATTTTCACGGTCTCGCCGGTGCCGCTGATGGCGACCGCCAGCGGGCACCACGTTCTTGTCGCCACCACCTATTCCAAGGCGGTGCTGCGGGTCGCCGCCGAGGAACTGTCCGCCAACGATGCGGCGATTTGCTATTTCCCGTCCTACGAGATCATCACCGGCAATCATGCGCGGGGCGCTTATTTCGGTGCCGACGCCCGATCGGTCACCAATGCCGGTGTCGATCATGTCATGCGGTTATTCTTCAGACATTTCGCCGGCTTGGAAACGGTGGCCGGATCGGCCGAAAAAGCGCCATTGCCCGATCGTCACAGCCAGGAGATGGAAGAGCTCGCTGAGGCCAATTGCGATGAAGAGGCCCTCGACCGGGCTTGATCGTCAAGTCGCTCAATTCCCCGCCGCCCCGTCCTGGCCGACATAGGCGATGCGCATCATGTTGGTGGCGCCCGGCGTTCCCAGCGGCACGCCGGCGGTGATGATGATGCGCTGTCCGGCACGGACGAAGCCTTCCGAAAAAGCGATGTAGCAGG
>JANMQL010000143.1:0-7765 GCA_031370475.1 Hyphomicrobiales bacterium
ACCGGCTGGAAGAGCACCAGAAGGGCAAGATCATTGTCGACGGCAAGGAACTCACCAACGATCTGAAGAAGATCGACGAGGTGCGCCGCGAAGTCGGCATGGTGTTCCAGCACTTCAACCTGTTCCCGCATCTGACCGTATTGGAGAACTGCACGCTGGCGCCGATCTGGGTGCGCAAGATGGCGAAGAAGGATGCCGACGAAATCGCCATGAAGTTCCTCAAGCGGGTGAAGATTCCCGAGCAGGCGCTGAAATATCCGGGCCAGCTCTCGGGCGGCCAGCAGCAGCGCGTGGCGATCGCCCGCTCCTTGTGCATGAACCCCAAGATCATGCTGTTCGACGAGCCCACTTCGGCGCTCGACCCGGAAATGATCAAGGAAGTGCTGGAGGTGATGGTCGATCTCGCCCAGTCGGGCATGACCATGCTGTGCGTCACCCACGAGATGGGCTTCGCCCGCCAGGTGGCCGACCGCGTCATCTTCATGGACCGGGGCCAGATCGTCGAACAGAATTCGCCGGCCGAGTTCTTCAAGAACCCGAAGAGCGAGCGCACCAGGCTGTTCCTCAGCCAGATCCTGCACTGAGCTGCGTTCTTTCCGGTTGGACAACGGCCGTCAAACCGGCCTAAGCTCCCTGCGGGGCCCGCCGGACGCCATGGCGCCGGTGAGAAATTGCAAAGATGCGGCAATTCTTTCGGGAGGGTCACGTGAAACTATTGTCTATTCGAATGCTGTCGCTGGCGGCGCTGTTCGCTGCCGCATCGCCGGTCCTGGCTGCCGATCCCGGCACGCCGCCGCAGGGCCGCCAGACCAATTCCGCTTTCGCCGGAAGTTATACGACGTCCGCCGTAAGCAATGTCTCGGCGACGGCGCAAAGGGTGAGCTGCTACACGCCGGAGGTCGAGTATTTCGACGCGCTGGCGCCGGAGCAGGGCTATGTCGACGGCGGCATGTCGCCGTGCAACGGCAAGGCAACGACGGGCGAGGATCTCGGACCCTATCCGACGCAAGACGTGACCAACCATGCGATGCGGGTCAAGGATCACTCCGAATCCGATATCCGCATCGATCCGACCAATGCGAAGCACCTGATCGGCCAGTCCAAATGGGCGATCAGCGCCGAGGGCTACAACCATCTGCTGGGATTCTATGAATCCTTCGACGGCGGCAAGACCTGGCCGGTGCAGGGCCATATACCCGGTTTTGAAGGCTGGACCGACAATACCGATCCGATCGGCGCTTTCGATCCGTGGGGCAATTTCTATTCGCTGGTGCTGCCCTACCAGTTTTACTACGACAAGTTCGGCTACCACCAATACAACAACGGCTCGAACCAGACCAACCCGGCGGTGCCGGCGGAGGCAGTCGCCATGGCGGTGCGCCCCGCCGGTGCCACGACCGCCGCCAACTGGATCACCACCCACAACGGCCAACTCGATTATTTGATGACGGCTTCCAACGCCTCCACCAACGATCCGGACAAACAGTGGCTCGCCATCGATACAAATCCCGCGAGTCCCCATTATGGCCGTGTCTACGCCATGTGGACGCTGTTCGTGCTCAATCCGTCGGTCATCTACGAGTCGCATGCCGACGCCCGGCCGGACGGCACGCACAGCGATTGGTCGGCGCCGCAAATCATGCCGACGGTTTCGGGCAAGCGCTGGGACAGCTACATGCTGCCGCATGTGTCGCCCGATGGAACGGTGTGGACGACAACGACGAACAATCCGCAGCAGAAGGATTTCTCCAAGGCCGACATTTCGCTGATCTGGTCGAAAGACGGCGGCGAGACGTGGCAGGGGCCGCTGCCGGTCGTTCAGAACGTCAATGTCCCCACCTATCAGAACACCACGTTCCGCGAAGGCATCGTCAATACATTCGCGGTTGGACCGGCCAAGATCGGCGGCCACAATCCGCTCTATGTTTCCTATGAGGATGGCGGCTCGGGCCTGTCCAACGTCTACCTGATGGCGTCCTATGACAGCGGCAATAGCTGGACGGCGCCCATTCTGGTCAACGATAATCCGATCGGCACAGAGGCCCTGCAGCCCAATCTCAACGTGGCGCCGAACGGAACCGTCGGTGTTGCCTTCTATGACCGGCGCCTGAAGTGCCCGGCCATGGGCAGCGCCGAAGCGGCGGGATCGGGCATCGTCTACGATCCGGGTACGGCCGCTTCTCGCGGCACGCCCTGGGACCGCGCCAATTACTGCGTCAACACGGCGGTGCAGTTCTACAAGCCGGACCTGACGCCGGTCGGCCACAATATCCGCCTGTCGAAGCATAGCTGGGATCCGCAATTGTCGGCCATGCACCCGGGCTGCATCTGCTCGTCGCGAACCTTCATCGGCGATTACTTCGGCATCGATTCCGCCGGAGGCAACACCTATGTAACCTCGGTCTCGACGTTCAATTATTCCGGCGAGAACCCGGCCTTCCACCAGCAGCAGGTGGTGGCGAGGATCAAGACGCCGTAACGAATGCGAACCGGCACCCGCGCGTAATGAGTACTTGACACCGTATATCCAAATGTGTAATTATCCATTTGGATATACGGATTTTCCATGAACAAGCCTCTCACCATCCGCAAGGTCGGCAATTCGCTGAGCTTGACGATCTCCGATCTCGCCAAGGATTTGGGCCTCGGCGAAGGCGACAAGGTCTATGCCGTGCGCACCCCGCGCGGATTCGAGCTCACGCCCTATGACGCCGATTTCGACAAGGCGGTGGAAACGGCGCGTGGCTTCATGCGCAAATATCCGAACGCGATGAAGAAGCTCGCGGAATAGGCACTCTCCATGATCTGGCTGACGAAGGACATGGTGGAGGCCTTCCACCGGGAGTCGCTGGCGCGTTTCGGCGGCGCCGACGGCCTGCGCGATCCGGGACTTCTGGAAAGCGCGCTGGCCCGGCCCGAAAATATTCACGCCTATGAAGCCGATGCGGACGTCTTCCGGCTGGCGGCGGCCTATTGCAGCGGCGTGGTGAAGAACCATCCTTTCATCGACGGCAACAAGCGCACCGGAACTTTGTGCGCGGTTGTATTCCTCGGACTGAATGGCGTCGATGTGGAATTCGACGAAGCGACGATCGTCACCATGATCTACGGACTGGCGGCCGGCGAAGTGGCGGAAGATCGCTTGGCCGGTTGGCTGCGCGCCTCCGGCGTCAATCGCTGATCGTCATCACCTTGTCCTTCCGCGCGAAGGGAACGAAACCCATGCGCTGGTAGAGGGGCAGGGCGGCGGGGCCATCGAGAGTACAGGTCTCGACCACGATTTTTTCCGGCTTCCGCGCCCAACAGGCCTTGACCGCTTCGGCCATCAGCCATTTGCCGAGGCCGCGGCCGTGGAACTGCGGGATCAGACCGAAATACTGGAGCTCGACGGCGGACTTGTCGCGCGCGTCGATTTCGAAATAGCCTGCCGGTACCCCCGCCACATAGAGCACCCAAACCTCGACGCCTTCGGCGTGGATTGCCGCCAGTAGTTTCTTGTCGCTTAGTTTCTTGCGGTCGACCCAGAGAAAATCGCGGCCGACGGCGTCATAGAGATAGCGATAGAAACCGGCGCCCGGCTGCTCGGCCCGCACCAGCATGAGCTTGAGATTGACGGGCGGCGGATAATGCAGGCGCGGTTCGGCCTTCATCTCCAGAAAGGTGACGGTCGTCTTGACCTTGCGCATCAGGGGCCGGTGGCGACGGGCGTATCGGGAGCCGCGCCCCATTCGCTCCACGAGCCGTCATAGAGCGCGTGGTCCCGGGCGCCGAGCGTGGTGAGGGCCAGCGACAGGATGGCGGCGGTGACGCCCGAGCCGCAACTGGTGATGACGGGACGAGCCGGATCGATGCCGGCGGCGGCGAAAACCTTGCCGATCTCGTCCGCCGGTTTCATCGTGCCATTGGGATTCAACAGTGCCGCATAGTGGACGTTGCGGGCGCTTGGCATGTGGCCGGCGCGCACGCCGGGGCGCGGCTCCGGTTCTTCGCCGCGGAAGCGGCCGGGGGAGCGGGCATCGGCGATCTGCGCCGCACCGGTTCTCACCGCCATGGCGATATCGGGCATGTCGCGCACCATCATGGATTGGAAGCGCGCGGTGAAATGCCGCTCCTGGGGCATCTGCGGCAGACCGTCCTCCAGGGGGCGGTTCTCGGCGATCCACTTTGGCAGGCCGCCGTCCAGCACCGCCACATCGTCATGGCCGAACACCTTGAACATCCACCAGGCGCGCGCCGCCGAAAACAGTCCGGCTGCGTCATAGGCGATCGCCTTCTTGCCGTCGCCGATACCGAGCTTGCGCATGCGCGAGGCGAATTTCTCCGGCGGTGGCAGCATGTGGGGAAGGGGGCTCGACGTGTCGGAAATCTCGTCGATGTCGAAGAACTGCGCGCCGGGAATGCGGCCCGCGAGAAATTCCGCCTTGGCGTCGCGCTTGGCCGCCGGCAAATGCCAGGAGGCATCGACGATGGCGATGTCGGGCGAGTCGAGATGATCGGCAAGCCACTGGGTGGAAACGAGTTGCTCTGTCATGCGAATACCAATCGGATGCGGCGGTTGATCTTGCCCTTGTTTTCGATCTTGGCGACGGCGATGGGTCCGATTGCCGCGGTCGAGCCGAGATGGGTTCCGCCGCAGGGCTGAATATCGATCTTGCCTTCATCGCCAATAAGCACGAGGCGCACCCGGCCGGTGCCGCTTGGCGGCTTCACCGACATGGTGCGTATAAGATGCTGGTTCTGTTCCATTTCCGCGTCGCTGATCCAGCGGAACGACACCGGGTGATCCTCGGCGATCAGCCGGTTGATGCGTTCGGCGAGTTCTTCCTTCTTGGGGATGCCGCCCTCGGGAATATCGAAATCGATGCGGCCGCCGTCTTCGGAGATGGCGCCGCCGGTGACCGGATAGGGCACCGAAGCGCAAAGCAGATGCATCAGCGTATGGGCGCGCATGTTGCGGTAGCGGATCGCCCAGTCGAGTTTCAGGTCGACGGCCGTTCCCGGCTCCGGCAATGGCGCCGCCGCCGCCGGCACATGCACCGGCGTCTTGCTCTCATCATAGACCGTGGTGGCGATGGCGATGGACTGGCCGTCGAAGCTCATGCTGCCGCTGTCGCCCCGCTGGCCGCCGGCGGTGGCGTAAAAGACCGTCCGGTCGAGCAGGATGCCGCCCCGCTCGTTGATGCCGGTGACGGTTGCCGGGCAGGACTGCATATAGGCATCGTCGCGGAAAAGCAGAGCGGTCAAGCCGGAACCTCTTCGAAAACCTCCGGCACCTGCACCTTGGCTTCCAGCCATTTCGGCACCGGCAGATTTTTTTCGCGCAGGAAGGCGGGGTTGAACAGTTTCGAGGCATAGCGGGTGCCATAGTCGCACAGCACGGTGACGATGGTGTGACCCGGCCCCATCTGCCTGGCCATGCGGATGGCGCCCGCCACATTGATCCCAGTCGAGCCGCCCATGCACAGGCCTTCATGCTCGAGCAGATCGAAGGCGATGGGGATCGCCTCGCTGTCGGGAATCTGGAAGGCCTCGTCGATGACGGCGCCTTCGAGATTCTTGGTAATGCGGCCCTGGCCGATGCCTTCGGTGATCGAAGAGCCTTCGGATTTGAGTTCGCCGTGCTTGTAATAATTATAAAGGGCGGCGCCCATCGGATCGGCCAGCACGATTTTGACGTTTTTGTTTTTTGCCTTCAGCGCCATGCCGGCGCCGGCGAGGGTGCCGCCGGAACCCACCGCGCTGACGAAGGCATCGACCTTGCCATCGGTCTGGGTCCAGATTTCGGGGCCCGTGGTTTCGACATGGGCCTGGCGGTTCGCTACATTGTCGAACTGGTTGGCCCAAACGGCGCCCATGGCCTTGGCCAGGCGTCCGGAATATTTCACGTAATTGTTGGGGTTCTTGTAGGCGACGGCGGGAACCTCGACGAGCCGGGCGCCGAGCTGGCGGATCGCGTCCTTCTTCTCCTGGCTCTGGGTCGCGGGAATGACGATCACGGTGCGAAAACCCATGGCATTGGCGACCACGGCAATGCCGATGCCGGTATTGCCGGCGGTGCCCTCGACGATGGTGCCGCCGGGCTTGAGTTCGCCCCGGGCGATCGCATCCCTGATGATGAACAGCGCGGCGCGGTCCTTGACCGACTGGCCGGGATTCATGAATTCGGCCTTGCCGAGAATGGTGCAGCCGGTCGCCTCGGAGGCCTTGCGCAGCTTGATCAGCGGTGTGTTGCCGATGGCGGCGATGACGTCGGGTTTTATGTCCATGCCTAAGCAATGCCCGAGGCGGGGCGCGGCGTCAAATGGGCTTGGGAACGATCAGGGTGACGCTGGACGGCAGCAGGTTTTCCGGGGTGTAATCGGGATCGACCAATTGGGCGATGCAATCGCCGGCCATCAGATAGTCGGAATTCGGCATGTGGAACCAGCGGCGGAACTCGGCCGTTTCCATGCGCCCGGCAAGATAGTAATCGAGCACCATGCGGCTGAAGGAATGCAGCCTGGGCGGCAGGCAGGCCTCGATGGCGGAACGGTCCATGGCGAAGCAGGATGCGCCATAAAGAACGGCGTTCCAAATCAATTTCGGCACAAATCCGCCGCGATCCGCCCGAAGTTTCACCGCGATTCACGATCAGCCTGCCCCTTGCCGGTGGCCGCCATTGTGTTAGCCTTGCCGCCCGCTTCATTGGAGGACGATCATCATGACGGCATTGCGTGCAGTAACTCTGGTTTCGGGCGTGGCCCTGTCGGTGCTCATGGCGGCGGGGGCGGCGTCGGCGCACGATCCGCGCGGCAAGGGCGGCATGCCGATGATCTACCAGAAGCGGGTCATGGCCGGCATGAAGGCGCTGCAGACGATGGACGATACGGACCAGGCCAAGGGCATCTACAGCCGCCTGGTCCAGTGGCCGCCCAATTATGCCAAGCTGCGCGTCTGTTTCATGGGCGGCAACGATGCCACCAACGCCAAGGTGGCGGAGATCGCCAGCGCCTGGACGGACGACGGCGGCATGGGGCTCAGGCTCGATTTCGGCAAGGCGGAGAAGCCGCGCCAGTGCGATCCGGAAGCGCGTGAATCGCAGGTCCGCGTTTCCTACAACCAGCCCGGCTACTGGTCGCAGCTGGGCCAGAACAGCGTTGTCTACACCAAGCAGGAAGAACCCTCGCTCAATCTCGAAAAGTTCGACACGGTGGATGCGGCGGTGATCGACCAGCCGGAGCCGCGCGGCGTCGTCCTGCACGAATTCGGCCATGCGCTGGGCTTCCTGCACGAACACCAAAGCCCGGCGGCCAATTGCGTCAACGAGTTCAACTGGGACTATATCGTCAAGTATCTCGGCGGTCCGCCCAACAATTGGGACGAAGAGACGATCAAGTTCAACATGGCGCCGTTCTCGGGGGAGGATCTGATGCTCACCGAATTCGATTCGAAATCGATCATGCTCTATTCCTTCCCGCCGGAATATTATCTCGCCGGCGACAAGAGCTCCTGCTTCATCCCCTCGTCCAACGATGACATTTCCGAAACCGACCGGGCGACCATCGATTACATGTATCCGTCCGATCCGGCGGCGCGGGAGAAGAACTTCGCGCAAAGCAAGGCGCAGTTCTCGGCCATCCTGAGCAAGGCCGAGGCGGCGGGCGCGACGAAGGGTGTGACGCTCGATTACGTCAGCGCCTTCTTCGGCGCCAAGGGTGTTGCGGCGGACGAAGAATAGGCCGCCATCCGCCTCTCCCCGATTTCCCCTTCTCCCTGCCGCTTGCGG
>JANMQL010000146.1:0-9419 GCA_031370475.1 Hyphomicrobiales bacterium
GGCTCGTCGGCCACCACCACCGAGGCGTTGCCGCCGAAGGCCCGGGCGATGCCGATGCGCTGTTTCTGGCCGCCGGAAAGCTGGCGCGGCTTGCGCTCGGCGAATTCGCGCGGCAGCTTACCAGATCGAGAAGCGCATAGGTCTTTTGCTCGATTTCCTCGCGGGTCTTCGCCACTCCGAATTTCTTCAGAACGCGGCCGATTTGGGCGCCCACGGTATGGCTGGGATTGAGGGTCTCGAAGGGGTTCTGGAAGACGATCTGCAGGCTGGAGATCAGCCCCTGCGGACGCTGGCGCACCGGTAGATGGCCGACATCGACGCCGTTCACCAGAACCTCGCCGCCGGTTGCCGCCTCCAGCCCCATCAAGACCTTGGCGAAGGTTGACTTGCCGCAGCCCGACTCGCCGACGATCGCCACGGTTTCGGCCTCGCGGGCTTCGAAATCGATCTTCTCGTTGGCCTTGACATGGCGGATGCCGGTGCCGGCGATGAACGCCGCGATGGAATTGTCGCGGATCTCGTAATATTTCTGCATGTTGCGCACCTGCAGCACCGGCTTGCCGGGCTGCATGGGCTTGCTTTGCACGCCTTTCGGTCTGTGCTTGGCCCAGTCGATTGCGCCGTAGCGGACGCAGCGCACCGCATGACCGCTGTCGCCCTTGACCTCCACCATGTGCTGGACAGCGTCGCAGGTTCCGGCCTTGAAGAAGTCGCAGCGCGGACCGAAGGTGCAGCCCGTGGGCCGGTCGCGCGGCAGGGGCAGCTGGCCGCGGATCGGTACCAAAGGATGGGAGAAACGGTCGGTGCCGGGCAACGGAATCGAGGCGAAGAGGCCGCGCGTATAAGGATGACGCATGGCGTCGAAGACCTGTTTCACCGAACCCAACTCCACCGACTGGCCGGAATACATCACGCAGATGCGGTCGCAGGTCTCGAGGATGAGGCCGAGATTGTGCGAGATATAGATCATCGACGTGCCGAAGCGCTTCGAGATATCCTTGATCAGTTCGACGACGCCGGCCTCGACGGTGACATCGAGGGCGGTAGTGGGCTCATCGAGAAGCAGGAGCTTGGGCTTGGAAAGCAGCGCCATGGCGATCACCACGCGCTGCTGCTGGCCGCCGGAAAGCTGGTGTGGATAGGAATTCAAGATGCGCTGCGGATCGGGAAGGCGCACCGCGTCGAGCAGCTCAATAGCCCGCTTTCCCGCCGCCCGCTCGCCGATGCCCTCATGCACCATCGGCACCTCGATCAGCTGGTCGCGCACCCGCATCGACGGATTGAGCGAGGCCATGGGCTCCTGGTAGACCATGGCGATCTGCGAGCCGCGGATCGCGCGCAGCTCCTCCTCGGGCATGGCGCGCAGGTCGCGGCCCATGAAGCGGATCTCGCCGCCGGTTATGGCGCCGTTCCTGCCCATATATTGCATGATGGCAAGCGCCACGGTGGACTTGCCGCAGCCCGACTCGCCGACAATGCCGACCGCCTCGCCGGGATTGACCGTCAAGTTGAAATCATAGACGGCGGGCACCTCGCCGGCGCGCGTGTAATAGGAGATCGACAGATCCTTGATTTCGAGAATCGGGGTTGTCATCTCAATCCCTCAGGGAAATTTCGCGCAGGCCGTCGGCCAACAGATTGAGGCCGAGCACCAGCGAGGAAATGGCCACGGCCGGCCAGATCATGGCGTTGGCCGCCATGGGGCCGAAGCCGCGCACCTCGGAAATCATCTTGCCCCAGTCGGGATCGGGCGGCGGCAAGCCGAGGCCGAGAAACCCCAGCGCGGCGATGGCGATGGTCACATAGCCGAGCCTGAGGCAGGAATCGACGATCAGGGGCCCGCGGGCATTGGGCAGCAGTTCGACGATCATGATGTAGAGGGGGCTTTCACCGCGCACTTCGGCGGCGGCGACATAATCGCGGGTCTTGAGATCGAGGACGATGCCGCGGACAATGCGGGCCACCTGGGGGGCGGTGGCAAACATCACCGCCAGCACGATGGTTAGGCCCTTCACCCAGGTGCTGCTGACGCCCACGGCCGACAGCCATTGGCCGAGCGGCGATTCGGGGCCGAGCTGCGACAGGATCACAATGTAGAGAACCATTTGCGGGAAGGCCAGGAACACATTGCCGATGAAGGAGATGATCTCGTCCCACCAGCCGCCGCGGTAGCCCGCCGCGACGCCCATCAGCATGCCCACCACATAGGCGATGACGGTGGCGAAGCCAGACCAGAACAGCACCAGGCGCGAGCCGTAGAACAGCCGCGAGAGAATGTCGCGGCCCTTGTCGTCGGTGCCGAGCCAATAGGTGCTGCCGTCGGGGGCGGGCGACAGGGCCGGCTTCAGCAGATCGGGGGCCGATTGGGCGAGCGGATCGTGAAGCGGCAGGAGATCGGCGAAGACGGCGACAAACACCCAAAACAGCACCAGCGCCGCGCCCACCATGCCGATGGGCGATTCGCGCAGCAGACCCACGGATTTGAAAACCTTGGCGAGCCGGCCGGGACGCGGCGCCGTGGCGGCAATGTCGCTCATGGCCAGGACCTCATGCGAACCGGATGCGCGGATTGAGATAGGTGTAGCCGATGTCGGAAATGAATTGCGACAGAACCGCCACGACCACCGCGATCATGGCACCGGCGAGGATCAGGTAGACGTCGCCGAACATGGCGGCATCGTAGAGCGCCTTGCCGTAGCCGTCATAGGCGAAAAAAACTTCCGTCACCACGACGCCGGAGAGTAGATAATTGAGCTGCAGGATCATTACCGTGAAGGGGGCGATGAGGGCGTTGCGCAGCGCATGCCGCAACACCACGCGGCGGTAGGGAAGACCTTTCAGAACGGCGGTGCGGACATATTGCGAGGACATGACCTCGGCCATCGAGGCCCTGGTCATGCGCGTGTAATAGCCGAAATTGTAGATCACCAGGGCGGAAACCGGCAGCACCAGCTCGACCCAGGCAAAACCGTTGGAGAAGGACGAGGAACCCGGCAGCCAGTCCAGCCAATAGACGAAAATGGCGACGAGGAAGGTGGCGGAGGCGAATTCCGGGATCGAGGTGGTCAGCACCGAGATGACGGTAATGGCGCGGTCGCGCAAGGATGCTTCGGCGATGCCGGAGAGAACCCCCAGGACCAGGGCGATCGCCACGGTGATGACGAAGACACAGCCGCCGAGGATCGCCGTATTGGCCAGCCGCGGCAGCAGAAAATTGAAAACCGGCGCGCTGAACTGGGCCGATTGCTTCCAGTCGCCGGTAAGAAAGCCGTAAAGCCAGGAGAAATAGCGCACCAGCAGCGAGCGGTTGTAGCCATTGTCCTCGAGCCAGGCGAGGCGGCCTTCCATGGTGGAATACTGGCCGAGCACGCGCATCGCAAGATTGAGCTTGTCGCCCTCGAAAAACACGAACAGCATGACCGAGATCACGAACATGATCAGGATCATCGATGCCAGCCGGCGTGCGGCGAGTACGAGCATTTCCCTCCCCCGTGGCCTCTCGCGGGCCTTGATTGATCATAGGGTGCAGTCAGCCCCATACGCAAGCCAAGATAGGCCCGCAATTTCCTCAAGCGAGAACGGCAGCTCTTCTCGCCTCAGCGGCGGCGGCCCAGGAGATTGTCGGCGGAGAAGGCCTCAGCCAGTTGGGCCTCGGTCATCAGGCCTTCGGCCAGCGTCACGTCGCGGATGCTGCGGCGGCCGGCCAGCGCCAGCTTGGCGACGCGGCTCGCCTCGGCATAGCCGATATAGGGATTGAGCGCCGTCACGGTGACAAGCGAGCCTTCGAGGAGTTCGCGGCAGCGTTCGCGGTCGGCCTCGATGCCGAGCACGCATTTTTCGCGCAACACCTTCATGCCCTGAATCAGCATGCGCATGGACTGCAGGATATTGAGGACGATGACCGGTTCCATGGCGTTGAGCTGGAGCTGTCCAGCTTCAGCGGCGATCGTCACGGTCAGATCGTTGCCGATCACCTGATAGGCGATCTGGTTGACCACTTCCGGGATCACCGGATTGACCTTGCCCGGCATGATCGAGGAACCGGCCTGGACGGCGGGCAGGCGGATTTCGCCAAGTCCGGCGCGCGGACCGCTGTTGAGGAGGCGAAGATCGTTGCAGATTTTCGAGAGCTTGACGGCGATGCGCTTCAAGACGCCGGAGAATGTGACGAAGGCGCCCATATCGGACGTGGCCTCGATCAGATCGCCGGCGGCAACCAGCGGCACGCCCGAGACTTCCGAGAGATGGGCGATGGCGATGGCGGAATAATTCTCCGGCGTGTTGATGCCGGTGCCGATGGCGGTGCCGCCGAGATTGACCTCGCGCAGCAGGCTGGAGAATTCGCGCAGGCGGTCGATGTCCTCGCCGACGGTGACGGCGAAGGCGCGGAACTCGGAACCGAGCCGCATGGGCACCGCATCCATCAACTGGGTGCGGCCCACCTTGATGACGTCGTCGAACTCGACGGCCTTCAAGAGAAACGCTTCCTTGAGGGCCTTCTGGCTTTCGATCAGCTCCGGGCAATTGCGCAGCATGGTGAGGCGCACGGCGGTCGGATAGACGTCGTTGGTCGATTGCGACAGGTTGACATGGTCGTTGGGATTGATCGCGGCATAATCGCCGCGCGGCCGGCCCATGAGTTTTAGCGCCATGTTGGCGATTACCTCATTGGCGTTCATGTTGGTTGAAGTGCCGGCACCGCCTTGCAGCATGTCGACGACGAAATGCTCGTGGCCGTCGCCGGCGATAATGAGGTCGCAGGCCGAGACGATGGCGGCGGCGATCTCGGGCTTGAGAGCGCCGAGCTCGCGGTTGGTCATGGCGGCGGCCTTCTTGACCATGGTCAGCGACTGCACCAGCTCGGGGAAGTGGCTGACGGTAATGCCGGTGATGGCGAAATTATCGACGGCGCGGGCGGTGTGGACGCCGTAATCGGCGGTGGCCGGAATCTCGACCTGGCCGATCGAATCCGTCTCGATGCGCGTGGCGGGCATGGGGTTCCTGTCCTTGCGCACCGTTGACGGGCGCGCCGTTTGGAGGGAGACATTAGGTGCAAAGCGCGAAGGTCAACAAGAGGTATCGGTGACGATCGAAGTGAGGCCGGACGGACGGCAGTCGGAAACGGCGCTGATGGTGCAGAGAGGCGTCTGCCGCCTGCTGCGCCAGGCGGGGTTTGCGACGCTGACCGAATTTACCCTCGCCACCGGGCGGCGCGCCGATGTCATGGCCTTGGGCGATGCGGGGGCGATCTGGATCGTCGAGATCAAATCTTCGCTCGCCGATTTCCGCAGCGATGCGAAATGGCCGGAATACCGCGACTATTGCGACCGGCTGTTCTTCGCCATTCCGCAGAGCATGGCACAGGAGATTATCCCGGCCGAAACCGGGCTCATCGTCGCCGACAATTGGGGCGCCGACATTCTGCGCCACCCGGAGGAAACGCCGCTGCATGCGTCCAGGCGCAAGGCGCTGACGCTGGCATTCGCCCGGGCCGCCGCGCTCCGCTTGCACGGGCTCCACGATCCGGGGCCTATTTAGGAGCGCGCTTGGCGAGGATGCGCTGCAGGGTGCGGCGGTGCATGTTGAGACGGCGCGCCGTCTCCGAGACATTGCGGCTGCACAGTTCATAGACGCGCTGGATATGCTCCCAGCGCACCCGGTCGGCCGACATGGGGTTGTCGGGAAGCGCCGTGCGGTTGTCCTTGTCGCTGACCAGAGCGCCATAAACGGCATCGGCGTCGGCGGGCTTGGCGAGATAATCGATGGCGCCGAGTTTGACGGCGGTCACGGCGGTGGCGATGTTGCCGTAGCCGGTCAGTACCACGGCACGGGCCTCGGGGCGGGCCTGATGCAGGGCTTCGATGACATCGAGGCCGTTGCCGTCGCCGAGCCGGAGGTCGACCACCGCGTAGCCGGGGGCACCCTTCTTTACCTGGGCCACGCCCTCGGCCACCGATTCCGCCATGCGCACCTCGAAGCCGCGCGCCTCCATGGCCCGGGCAAGCCGGGTGAGAAACGGCTTGTCGTCATCGACCAGCAGCAAGGTCTTGTCGGCGGGAAGCTTGATGTCGCTCATTCCAACCCCTGTCTCTAGCCGGGCATGGGGCCGTGTCAATGGCAAGCTTCCGGGACCTAGCGCAACGGACCCTCAAGTGGAATCCACTTGAGGGCGAAAAGTTGCGCCAGATATCTGCTTGAGCATCGGATATTCCCAAAAGTGGTATCCACTTTTGGGTCCGATGCTCTAGCTCTTGCCGACATCGACGGCGGCGCGGGGCCAGACCACCTGAACCACGGCGCCATGGACGGGTGCGGGCCGGTTAGCGAGGGAGACGCCGGCGCCGGAACGCTCGAGCAGGGTCTTGGCGATAAAGAAACCGAGACCCATGCCCTCGTGGCGGGTCTCGTCGCCGGTCTCCATGCCGTAGCCGCGCCTTGTGGTGACGAAGGGATCGCCCAGCCGGTCGAAGACATCCTGATGGAAGCCCGGCCCGTCGTCGCCCACCGCGATGGTCACGGTATCCCTGGTCCAGCGCGCCTCGACGCCGACCCGGCTTTCGGCGAAATCGACGGCATTTTCCAAGAGATTGCCGAGGCCATAGGCGATGGCCGGATTGCGCCGGAACACCGGTTCGGCGGCGGCGGCACCATTGCCGGGCGCGGCATCGACGAAAATTTCCACATCGGAGCCGCGCAGGGGCGCGATCAGGTCCTCGATCATCGCCGACAATTTGGTGCGCTGGTAGATTTCGTCCGCTTCGGCCTCGCGATTGGCCAGCCGCGACAGGATTTCCCGGCAGCGGCCGGTCTGGCTGATCAGGAGATCGATATCCTCCGTATGCGGACCGTCGGGCGGCAGCTCGCGTTTCAATTCCTTGGCGACGAGGGCGATGGTGGCGAGCGGCGTTCCCAGCTCATGGGCGGCGGCGGCGGCCAGCCCGTCGAGGGCGGAGAGCTGCTGCTCGCGGGCCAACACCATTTCGGTGGCCGACAGCGCCGCCGACATCTGGCGCGCCTCCTCGGCGATACGGCGGGCATAGATGGCGGAGAAGACGACGCCGCAGACGATGGCCGCCCACATGCCGCCGACATAGGCCTGCGGCAGCACCAGGGGGGCTTGCGGATTCCACGGCAGCGGCAGATGCGCGAAAGCGAGGAAGGTGGCGCAGACGAAGGCCAGCGCGCCCAGCCACAAGGTCCATTTGAGCGGCAGGGAGGTGGCGGAAATCGTCACCGGCACCAGAAACAGGAAGGCGAAGGGATTTTCCAGCCCCCCGGTCAAATAGAGAAGCACGGCGAGCTGGATGACGTCGTAGCCGAGCAGCAGGCCGGCCTGCGGCGATTGCAGGCGCCGGCTCTTGCGCCAGCGCAGGCTGAGAAAAATGTTGAGCCAGGCGCTGAGGGCGATCGCCGCGAGGCAAAATCCGAGCGGCAGGGGAAACCCCAGCAAATAATAGACGCCGGCCACGGCGCCGGTCTGGCCGATGACGGCAAGCCAGCGCAGCCGCACCAGCGTGCGCAGACGCAGGCCAGCCTGCTGTTCTTCGCGGAAGGCGGCGGGGCCGCCTGGCAGCATTTCGTTCATGCGACGATGCGTTCCGGTTGCGAGCGCGGTAACTTAGACCTAAGTAGGGGCATAACGAAAGCCGCTCCCCATGCCATCGCGCCGACAAGCCGCCTTCGCGCTCTCAATCCTGGCCATTGCGCTAGCCATCGCCGGCGCCGCCTTTTATTTTGCTTCTGGCAGAAACGGGCCGATCGGCGGCGGCGAGGCGCTGGTCGGCGGGTCTTTCAGCCTCACCGATCACACCGGCCGGCGCGTCACCGAGAAGGATTTTCTCGGCAAATACATGCTGGTGTTCTTCGGTTTCACCCATTGCACGGATATCTGCCCGACGGAATTGCAGGTCATGTCGGCGGCCTTGGACGAGATGGGGGCGGAGGGAGAAAAAATCCAGCCGATCTTCGTGTCGATCGATCCGGAGCGCGATACGCCGGAGGTGATGAAGCAATATGTCGAGAATTTTCATCCGCGGCTCATCGGCTTGACGGGCTCGCCGGACGAGATCGCCGGGATCGCCCGGGCCTATCGCGTCTATTACAAGAAGGTGGAGGGCGGATCGGACGCGGACTATGAAATGGATCACTCGACCACCATTTATCTGATGGACACTAAAGGGCGCTTCCGCAAACATTTCAACTATACTACCGACGCCAAGGGGCTTGCCCAGGCCTTGCGCGAGGCAATCTCCAACTAGGCTAAAAGGCTTAGGAAATCAGTGGTTGCCGGAAGTTTACGAACTCGTTACTTTCATGGCGCAATTTGGTGCAAGAGGGTTTGAAGTCGAATGCTGTATAATCTCTTCGAGATGAATCATGCCGCCCTTGCGCCATGGCGGGCCGTGGCCGATGCCGGGTTGAGTTTTTGGCAGAGTGCCGCCAATCCGTTGTCCTCAACCTATATGGGCCGGTCGTTTGCCGCCTCGCTAGAAGTCTTCGAGCGCGTCACCCGCCGCTATGGCAAGCCGGCCTTCGGTATCACCGATACGATTGTGGGCGACGAACTTGTCGAGGTCAGCGAGACCGTGGTGCTGGAGAAGCCGTTCTGCAAGCTGCTCAATTTCCGCAAAGACAGGCCGGCCGGCCGCAAGGCGAAGCCGGAGCACAAGCTTTTGATCGTGGCGCCGATGTCGGGCCATTACCCCACGCTGTTGCGCGGCACCGTCGAGGCCATGCTGCCGCATTACGATGTCTATATCACCGACTGGATCGATGCGCGCATGGTGCCGCTGTCGCACGGCACATTCGATCTCGACGATTATGTGGATTATACGGTCGAGATGCTGCGCCTCCTGGGTCCCGGCACCAGCGTCATGGCCGTCTGCCAGCCGTCCGTGCCGGTGCTGGCGGCGGTGGCGCTGATGAACGAGGACACGGACAAGGCGGCGCCCAAGACCATGATCCTGATGGGCGGGCCGATCGACACGCGGCGCAATCCCACCGCCGTCAACAAGCTGGCCGAACAGCGCGGCTCCGACTGGTTCCGTCAGAACGCCATCATGAAGGTGCCGTTCCCGCATGCCGGCGCCATGCGCGACGTCTATCCGGGCTTCCTGCAGCTCGGCGGCTTCATGACCATGAATCTCGACCGCCATGTCGATGCCCACCGCGAGCTTTATTGGCATCTGGTCGAGGGCGACGGAGATTCGGCGGACAAGCACCGCGAATTCTACGACGAATATATGTCGGTCATGGATCTGACGGCGGAGTTCTACCTGCAGACCGTGGAGAAGGTGTTCGTCAACCACGATCTGCCGCGCGGCACCTTCGTGCACCGCAACCGCCGCATCGATCCGGCGAAGATCACCGCAACCGCGCTGATGACCATCGAAGGCGAGCGCGATGACATTTCCGGCGTC
>JANMQL010000159.1:0-8496 GCA_031370475.1 Hyphomicrobiales bacterium
CCTAAATTCGATGCGGTCGAGAAGCCGGCCAACAGTGCCGGTCCGGTAATGCATCGGCGTGTTGACGGCGAGAACGGGCGCGCATTCGGTGGCGCCATAGCCTTCGAGAATGCGCAGCCCGAATTTTTCCATCCACATCTCGCGGGTTTCCGGCTTGACTCGCTCGGCGCCGGACACGACGAGGCGCACATTGAAGAAATCGTAGGGGTGGGCATTGCGGGCATAGCCCATCAGGAATGTATCGGTGCCGAACAGAATGGTGGCGTTGGTGTCGTAACAGAGCTCGGGGACGATCTTGTAATGCAAGGGCGAGGGATAGAGGAAGGTGCGCACCCCGGCCAACACCGGCAGTAGTGACGCGCCGGTGAGGCCGAAGGCATGGAACATGGGCAGTGCGTTGAACACGATGTCCTGGGCGGTGAAGGCAATGCGGGCTCCGGCCTGATGGCGGTTGGCGTGCAGATTGCGGTGCGACAGCACGACACCCTTGGGCACGCCTTCCGAGCCCGAGGTGAAGAGAATGACGGCCGGAGAATTGGGATCGCGCGAGGCGCCGGCCGATTTCAAGGCGCTCTTAGGGAAAGTCTTGGCGAAGAGCCCGTAGAACTTGTCGCCAAGGCCGAGACTTTCGCGCAGATCCTCGAGGAAAATCACCTTGCGGTTCCGGCCGAGGATTTTCAAATCCTCCTCCATGTTCCCCGCTTCGATGAATTTGCGCGAGGTGACGATGGTCGAGACCTGGGCGGCAATGCAGGCGGCCGACATGTTGACGGCGCCGGTCGAAAAATTGAGCATGGCCGGAACGCGGCCGAAGGCATGCAGGCCGAAGAGGGTGAGGAAGCAGCCATTGGCATTGGGGAGCAACACGCCGATGGTTTTCTGGCCGGGCGCAGCCCGGGCGATTTTGCGGCCGAGAATGAAGCTGCCGAGAATGAGGCGGTCGTAGCTCAGGGGACTGCGCTGGATGTCCTCGAGGATTTTGTGCTTGCCACCATGGGTGGCGCGGGCGTCGAGCAGGGCCTCGAACAGGGTCTGGTCGATGTTGGAGGTACGGAAGACCATATCGGTCATCACGTCATAGAGCTGGTCGGCCTGATGCTCGCGCAGTTCCGAGCCGCGCATTCCGTCAGGCGCATTAAATTTCACCGGCGGCAGGAAGGTGAGCGTCACCTTCGGGAACCATTTGAGCCGGAGCTTGCCGCGCATGCGCGAAAGCTGCGAATACTGGGCGCCCTCGATGCGAACGGGGAGCACCTTGGCGCCGGCCATCTGGGCGATGGCGCCGGGTCCCTCATAGACCTTCATCAGCGTGCCGGTGACGGTGATGCGGCCTTCCGGGAAGATGACGATCTTGCGGCCCTTCTTGAGCTCGGTGACCAAGCTGCGCAGGGCCATGGGATTGGTGGGATCGATGGGGATGATATCGAAGAGGCGGAAGGCGGGCTTCACCCACCAGCGCATCGCCATGTGGGTGTTGATGGCGAAGCCGCAGCGTTCGGGCAGGAAGGCGGAGAGTATGGGGCCATCGAGCAGAGATTGGTGATTGGCGACGATCACGGCGCGGCGGCCGGCGGCGGCGAAATTCTCAAGTCCCCTGACTTCGACGCGGTAGAGCAGGCGGAAAAGCTGGCGGGCCAGATTGGTCACCAGTTCCTGGGGCAGGAGACGGCAAATCCACAGCGCCACCCCGGCATTGGCGATGGCGACAAAGAGAAACAGGCCGCGCGCCGTCATGGCTTGCAACAGAACGCCAGAAACGATTGTCGCGCCGATCATGAAGATGGCGTTGAAGATATTGTTGGCGGCGATGACGCGGGCGCGCCTGGCGGGCGCCGTGCGGTTCTGCATGATGGCATTGAGGGGCACGGCATAGATGCCGCCGAAAAAGGCGGTGAAGAACAGATCGAGCGCCACGCGCCAGCCGGACCAGGTGGAAAAAAACGCCGCGGGCGGGTTGAACGCAGTGCCCGCCAATGCGGCATGTGCCGCCCCCGAAGCGAAATACAGATCGATCATGAAGACGGTGATCATGATTGCCGCCACGGGAACGTATTTGGCCGAGATTTCGCCCTTGAGCAGGGTGTTGGTGAGAAGCGAACCGGCACCGATGCCGATGGTGAAGGTGGCGGTGAAGAGATTGGCGACGACATCGTCGGCGAGCGCCACGTCCCGGGTGAAGATCGGCAACTGGATGAGCAGCACGGTGCCAAGAAACCAGAACCACGAGGCGCCGAGCACCGCCCAGAACACATCGCGGCGCTCGCGGGCATGGCCGATGAGCTTGACGGTCTGGCGGATCACGTTCCAGTCGAAGACGAGATCGGCGGCGGCGGGCGCAGCGGCGGGCATGCGAAGTGCTGCAAGCCAGGCGGCGGTCGCGAAAACCACAAGTGCGCCGGAGAGCAGCGGCCTGCCCCAGGTCTCCAGCACCAGAAAACCGCCGAACATGGTGCCGAGCAAAATGGCGACGAAAGTGCCCATCTCGATCAGGGCATTGCCGCCGATCAGCTCCTCGCGCTTGAGATATTGCGGCAGGATGCCGTATTTGATCGGGCCGAAGAAGGCGGCCAGCGTGCCGGCGAAGAACAAAACGGTCAGATGCAGATAGGGATTGTCGAGCCAGAGGCTGACGGCTCCGAAAGCCATGGCCGCCATTTCAACCAGCTTGATACGCCGCGCCAGCACGGCCTTGTCGAATTTGTCGGCCAATTGCCCGGCAATGGCCGAGAACAGGAAATAGGGCAGGATGAAGAGGGCGGTTCCGGCCTGCACGAAGAGCGCGGCATTCCAGCCCTGCTTCACCGCCAGATCGAAGGTGATGAGAATGGCAATGGCGTTGCGCAAGCCGTTGTCGTTGAAGGCGCCGACGGCCTGGGTCACGAACAGCGGCAGGAACCGCCCGGTTCGCAAGAGGCCAAGCTGACTGTCGCCGTTCATGCCGTCATCTCCAAAGGATTCGGCTGCGAATATGTCAGAGCCGGTACCGTCCTGCCAGCGAAGTTCAAAGGGCGAAAATCCGGCGGATAAGGTGCAAGGTTTCCCGGTGATCGGCGCTCACCAGGGGAGCGCCTGCGGCAGCGAGGGTCTGGCGCCGGGCCGCGTCCCGGCTGAAGCCGATGAAATGCACGCCGTTGGCGAGACCGGCGTCGACATCGTTGCGATTGTCGCCGACATAGACGATGCGGTGCTTCGGCAGGCCGGTCGCGGCGATGGCGCGGGCCACGATGTCGCGCTTGTGGCCGCCGCCATCGGCGCCGAAGGGGTGACGGGCAACGGCGCTCCACAGACCCGCGGATTCGAGGCGCCGCCGCGCCGCGGCCAACATATTGGCGGTGGCGATACCGAGGGCGGCGCGAGGTGCCAGTGTTTCGAGCAATTGCCCGGCGCCGGGGATGATGACGGGCGAGAGACCGCCATGGCGAATTCCACCGCCGAGGATTTCGAGATAGTCGCCGAGAACGACATCGCGCTCGCTTGCGGCGAGGCCGTGGTGCGCCAGGATTTCCTCGACGATGTTCACGTCGTTGCGGATGGCGTAGCTGTCCCAGTCGCGCGACAGGCCGGTGAGGCCATAACGGCGCTCGAAGGGCAGGAAGAAGGCATCTTCCTCGGCTCGCGTCAGATCGAGAAGCACGCCATCGACGTCGAAGATGACGGCGCAGTTCAATGGCGCATGATCTTTTCGCAAGACCGGTTCCCACTCTTGCGGATCATGCTGTCAGCCACCAAGCATCCGGGGCGTCATCTCGATCAATGTCGGGCCGCTGGCCTTCAGCGCCGCCTTGATGGCGGTGGCCAGGGCCTTAAGCGAGGCGGGCTTCTCGGCGAAGCAGCCATAAGCCCTGGCGAGGGCCTGGAAATCCGGGTTCTTGAGGGTGACGGCATTGGGCTGAATGCCCTTCCTCACCATGTCGTCGCGGATCTGGCCGAGGGCGTCGTTGTTCCACATGAGAATGACCAGCGGTAATTTGTGCTCGGCCGCGGTGCCCAGTTCGTTGATCGTGTATTGAATGCCGTAATCGCCGATCATCACCGCGACCGGCGTTTCGCCGACGCCGAATTTGGCGCCGATGCCGGCGGGGAGCGCAAAGCCCAGGGTGCCGAAGCCCACCGGATGCAGCCAGGTGTGGGGTTTGTGAATAGGGAATATCTCGTTTGCGGCATAGGCGATCTGGGTCATGTCGGAGGCGATGACGGTTTCATCCGGCAGGCTGTCGCGGATCACGGCGAGGACCTTGGCAAGCATCTTGCGCAACGCATCGCCTTCCTCGGCGGCGAGAACGGGCGGCTTAACCGCGCGCGTATTTTTCAGTCCGGCGGCGATGCCTTCGAGGGCGGCGCGGGCGTCGCCCAGAATGGCGATCCGGGCGGCATGGGGCCTGGTCAGCGAGGCGGGATCGATGTCGATACGGATGAGGTTCCGGCCGATCACGAAATCCGAGGTCCAGAAATCGGTTTCCGAGAGTTCGGAGCCGGCGCAGAGAATGGCGTCGGATTTGGCGAGCAGCGATTGGCCGGCCTCACGCGCCAGGCAATAACCGAGGCACAGGGGATGATCGGCGCGCACCGCGCCCTTGCCGGCCGTGGTCGTCAAGATCGGGGCGCCGAGTTTCTCGGCGATGGCGGTGGCGGCCGCACCGGCATGCAAGGCGCCGCCGCCCAGCAGAATCACCGGATTTTTCGCCGCCGAAAGCAGCTTCGCCGCCTCGGCAAGGAGCGCGTGGGAAGGAGGCGGAAACGAAGGCAGGGCGCGTGGCGTCCAGCCATCGCCGGCCGGCTGTTTGAGAAGATCGAGGGGAATTTCCAGATAGGCGGGGCGCGGGCGGGAACTGGCGAAACTGGCGAAGGCGCGGGCAATGCCATCGCGAATATCCTTCGGCGTATAGGCGCGCATGGCAAGGCTGGTCACCGTCGCGGCGGCGGCGCGCTGATCGAGCATCTCGTGCAGGCGGCCGCGGCCCTGGGCCGAGTCGGTAATGTCGAGAGCCGAGGAGACCACCAGCACATTGCTCGAATCCGACCAGGCCTGGCCCATGGGAGTGAGGATATTGAGAAGACCTGGGCCGGTGATGGTGAAACACACGCCGGGCTTGCCGGTGGCCCTGGCATAGCCGTCGGCCATGAATCCCGCACCCTGCTCGTGGCGCACGAGTATGTGTCTGATCTTGGAGCGTGGCAGGGCCCGGTACATTTCGACATTGTGGACGCCGGGAATGCCGAAAATGGTGTCGACGCCATAGGCTTCGAGGAGGCCGACGAGGGCTTCGCCGGCCGAGAGTTCCGCACGCTTTGACATTCAGGCCGCCTTTGTATCGGAAGTTGGTGGGTTCACCGCATGGCATGCCACAAGGCTTGCATCATGGGCAAGCAGCGGCGGACTCGCCACCTGGCAGGTGCCGAAGGCCAGCGGGCAGCGGGGATGGAAAGTGCAGCCCGGCGGCGGGGCGAGCGGGGAGGGCAATTCGCCCTTGAGCACGGTGCGCTCGCGCCGGGCAGCCGGGTCGGGAACCGGCGTGGCCGAGAGCAGCGCCCTGGTATAGGGATGCTGGGGATTGCCGAACACGGCGGCGCGCGGACCCTGCTCGACGGCGCGGCCCAGATACATGACCATGACCTCGTCGGCGATGTGTTTGACCACCGAGAGATCGTGGCTGATGAACAGATAGGCGAGATTGTGGCGCTCCTGCAGATCGGCCAGCAGATTGAGCACCTGGGCCTGGATCGAGACATCGAGAGCGGAGACCGGCTCGTCGAGCACCAGGACGGCGGGATCGAGCATGAGGGCGCGGGCGATGGCGATGCGCTGGCGCTGGCCGCCGGAAAACATATGCGGGTAGCGGTCGTAATATTCGGGGCGCAAGCCGACGCTCGCCATCATGGCGCGGGCGCGCTCGCTGCGCTCGGCTTGCGGCATCTTGGTGTTGACGAGCAGCGGCTCTTCCAGGGCATGGCCGATCTTCTGGCGTGGGTTGAGGGAGCCGTAAGGGTTCTGAAAAACGATCTGCACCGTGGGGCGGAGTTGGCGCAGGGTTTGGGCCGTTGCGCCGACGATGTCGTGGCCGGCAATGTTGAGCGTGCCCGAGGTCGGCAGCTCGATCATGGTGACGAGGCGGGCGAGGGTCGATTTTCCGCAGCCCGACTCGCCGACGACGGCCAGCGTCTTGCCGCGCTGGAGCGTGAAGCTCGCGCCATCGAGGGCTTTCAGAGTTGCGGGCTCGCGGAAGGGGCCGCGCGAGACGCTGTAATAGCGGGTCAAATCGCGGGCGGTGAGAACCGTGCTCATGCGGCCTTCTCCTTGCCCGGATGGCCCTGGGGCCGGCCCTTGCGCAGCGGATAATGGCAGAGCGCGCCGTCATTCAGTTTGGGGGCCGTTGCATGGCACAGCGAAGTTGCGAATTCGCAGCGCGGCGCGAACAGGCAGCCGGGCGGCCGGTCGAACTGGCCCGGCACGACGCCGGCGATGGAGGGCAGGCGGCGCGCCCGGGCGCGTTCCGGCAGGGCCGAGAGCAGGGCCGCCGTATAGGGATGGCGCGGATCGGCGAAGAGCTGCCTGACCGGCTGCTCCTCGACCTTCTGGCCGGCATATTGCACGCTGACCCGTTCGGCGGTTTCGGCGACGACGCCCATGGAATGGGTGATGAGCACCAGGCCCATGCCGGTGTCCTTCTGCAGGCGCACCAGAAGGTCGAGGATTTGCGCCTGGATGGTGACGTCGAGTGCGGTCGTCGGCTCGTCGGCGATCAGCAGCCGGGGCCCGCAGGCGATCGCCATGGCGATCATGACGCGCTGGTTCATGCCGCCGGAGAGCTGGTGCGGGAAGGAAGAAAGCCGTTGTTCCGGTCCCGGAATGCCGACGCTTTCGAGAAGCTCGATGGCGCGGGCACGGGCTGCCTTCCTGTCCATGTCGAGATGGGTGCGCAGCGCCTCGGTCAACTGGAAGCCCGCGGTGAAGCAGGGGTTGAGGCTCGACATGGGTTCCTGGAAGATCATGGCGATATCCTTGCCGGTGATCTTGCGGCGCTCGCCGGCGGACATATTGAGAAGGTCGCGGCCCTGAAAATCCAGGCGGTCCGCCGTCACCTTGGCCGTCCAGGGTAGAAGCCCCATGACCGCCAGCATGGCGACCGACTTGCCCGAGCCCGACTCGCCGACGATGGCCAGCACCTCGCCGGCATCGACACTGAGCGAGACGCCATCCACGGCGCGAAACCAGCCATGGCCGGTCTTGAATTCGACGGTGAGGTTTTGGATGTCGAGGAGGGGCATGGTTAATTCTTTCCTCCGCTCGGCCGAAGCTTGCAAGCAGGAGGTCTCACACTATATAATACAACGAGGATAGGATCGTTCATGGCACAGTCCAAACCATCGTCTACGGGTTTCCAGAAGCCTGGTTCGGGCCCCCAGCCCGGTTATTGAGATCGCTCTTCGCCACCGTGAGGCCGAGCGAAGCGCTGAGCGCCGCTTGGGCCCTTTCGCCGGTCGTCAGTACCGTCTTGATCTGCCAGACATAATCCTGATAGACGCGGGCTTTGCGGTCCTGCGCCAAGTCATGGAACATGGTGCTGCGCAAATCCTCGACCAGTTCGCGTAATTTGTACTCCTGCTTGTAATAGGCCACGACGTCGCCGATGGTCTGGGTCGGCAGGATGTGGATGTCGGCAATCATCGCCTCGAATACGATCTCAGTGGCATAGCGCGGCACAAAGGGCGTAAAACGGGGCCCGCGACTCTTGGCCAGAATTCGCCGTGTCATCTTGCGGGCATGCTCATCGAGGTCGATCTCGGCATAGCGCGTCAGGTTACTTTCGATTTCCGCCAGCAGGGCGGTCTGGACGTCGACGATCTTCTCTTCCCGCCGCTGCGTTTCCAGCTGCCGCTCACTCCAGTGCGAGGCAAACCAGCCGAAGGCCGTGACCGCCGCCGAAACAATGGCCGCAATGAGCGCGGTATCGAGCAAGCCTCTCACGCTCAGCTCCGCCTCAGGCGGGGATCGAGGGCGTCGCGCAGGCCGTCGCCCATCAGATTGATTGAGAGCACGGTAATCAGAATGGCGATGCCGGGGAAGGCCATGACCCAGGGATGTGAACTCATAAGGTCGCGGGTGTCGGCCAGCATCGAGCCCCACTCGGGCGTGGGCGGCTGAGCGCCAAGCCCGAGGAAGCCGAGCGCGGCCCCGAGAAGCACGTTGCCGACGGCGTCGACCATTGCGAAGATGATCACGAACGAAAGGACGTTCGGCAGGATGTGCCTGAACATCACGCGGCGACTCCGGTAGCCGAGCGCCTTCGCGGCGAGCACGTACTCCTGCCGCTTTGCAACGAGCGTGTTCCCGCGGGTGATGCGGGCGTAGCTGATCCAGCTCGTCATCCAGATCGCGAGGAACATATTGAAAACGCTCGGACCGAGCATCGCGACGATCGCGATCACGAGGACGAAGAAGGGAAACGCGAAGAAGAGATCGACGATGCGCATGATCGCCGCGTCGAGCCAGCCCCC
>JANMQL010000342.1:0-9314 GCA_031370475.1 Hyphomicrobiales bacterium
GTCGCCGATCATCACGGTGCGGGCGTGCCTGAGGCCAAGCCGCGCCACCGTCTCGTAAAACGGCTGGGGATCGGGCTTGGCGACGCCGATCGTGTCGGGACCGACGATGGCGCCGAAATAGTGGCGGAGCCCGAGCGCCTCGAGCAGCTTGATCGACAGACTTTCCAGCTTATTGGTGCAGATGCCGAGATGGATGCCCTCGGCCCGGCAGCGGTCGAGAAAGCCCGTCAGCCCCGGATAGGCAATGCTGCCGACGGCGATGTTCTGGGCGTAATAAATGACGAATTCCTGATAGAGGGTTTCAACCGCCCGGGGCGGCACCGCCGCGCCCGTCGCCTCGCAGCCGCGCGCGATCAGCGCCCGGGCTCCGTGGCCGACGAAGACCCGCACTTCCGCCATGCTGATCGGCCGCCGGCCGAGGGTGGCCAGCACATGATTGGTAGCCAGCATCAGGTCGGGCGCGGTATCGACCAAAGTGCCGTCAAGATCGAAAATCACCGCCCGTTCCGCCATGCTACCTCTGCGCATCTCGCCCGTTTGTTCCCCCGCAAACCCTGTGCTAAGAGGCCGCCAACTCAAAACAGGAGGCCCCCATGGACATCCGCAAAAGTCAGGCTCTGCGCGACATACTCAAGGACAAGACGCTGCTCAAGGACAAATGCTACGTGGCCGGAAAATGGCTGGGCGGCAAGGAGACGATCGACGTCACCAATCCGGTCAACGAGGAGGTGATCGGTACGGTCCCCAGGCTCGGCGCCAAGGAAACCCGCGAAGCCATCGAGGCCGCTGAAAAGGCCCAGAAGGATTGGGCCAGGAAGACCGCAAAGGAACGCTCCATTATCTTGCGCAAGTGGTTCAATCTGATGATGGAAAATCAGGAGGACCTGGCCCAGATCATGACCGCCGAGCAGGGCAAGCCCTTGGCCGAAAGCCGCGGCGAAGTCGCCTATGGCGCCTCCTTCATTGAATTCTTCGCCGAGGAAGCCAAACGCATTTATGGCGAGACCATTCCCTCACCCTGGCCCAATGCCCGCATGATCGTGGTGCGCCAGCCGGTGGGTGTGGTGGCGGCGATCACGCCATGGAATTTCCCCAATGCCATGATCGCCCGCAAGGCCGGGCCGGCCCTGGCGGCGGGCTGCGCCTTCGTCTGCAAGCCGGCGAGCGAGACACCGCTTTCGGCGCTGGCGATGGCGGACCTGGCCGAACGCGCCGGCATTCCGGCGGGCGTCTTCTCGGTCATCACGGGCTCGGCCCGCGAGATCGGCGCCGAAATGACGTCGAACCCGATTATCCGGGCACTGACTTTCACCGGCTCCACCGAAATCGGCAAGCTCTTGATGGCGCAATGCGCCGCGACGGTGAAGAAGGTCGGCCTCGAGCTCGGCGGCAACGCCCCCTTCATCGTTTTCGACGATGCCGATCTCGACGCCGCCGTGCAGGGCGCCATGCTCTCCAAATACCGCAATGCCGGCCAGACCTGCGTCTGCGCCAACCGCCTCCTGGTGCAGGACGGCGTCTATGACAAATTCGCCGACAAACTCGCCGCCGCCGTGTCGAAGCTGAAAGTCGGCGACGGCGTCGAGGCGGGCGTCACCACCGGGCCGCTCATCAACAAGGCGGCGGTCAAGAAGGTGCAGGAGCATATCGACGATGCCGTCAAGAAGGGCGCCAAGATTGTGGCCGGCGGCAAGGCGCTGGGCGGCAATTTCTTCGAGCCGACGTTGCTCCGCGATGTCACCTCCGACATGGCGGTGGCGCGCGAGGAAACCTTCGGTCCGGTGGCGCCGCTGTTCCGCTTCAAGACCGAGGAAGACGCCATCCGCATGGCCAACGACACCGAATTCGGCCTGGCCTGCTACTTCTACACCCGCGACATCGGCCGCGTCTGGCGCGTCGCCGAGGGTCTCGAATACGGCATGGTCGGCATCAATGAAGGCATCATCTCGACGGCCGAGGCGCCCTTCGGCGGCGTCAAGGAGTCGGGCATCGGCCGCGAGGGTTCCCACCACGGCATCGAGGAATATGTCGAGATCAAGTACATGCTGATGGGCGGATTGGGAAAGTGAACTTCTAATGCTCGTCGATTTCGTCGTGCCGGGAATTCCCAGAACGAGCCAAACCAAGAAGCCGAAGTCGCGCCGAGATTGGCGTGCCAAGGTCAGCTTGGCGGCGACCCAGGCATGGTCACCTACAAGTCCACCGCTCAAGCGGGAGTTGTCAGCTGTCATTATCCATTATTACACCGGTGGAACCGACATCGATGTTGACGGAATCGGCAAGTTGGTTCTTGACGCACTGAAGGGGGCCATCATTGAGGACGATGGCGTTTTTTCACAAGTGTTGCTAAGGAAATCCAATCAAGTGGGTCTGGAAATGTCTAATCCTCCACCCCTGCTTGCAGAGACTTTGGGTGCCCATGATAGCTTCTTGTATGTTTGCCTCGGGGAAGCTCCCAATCACAGGGAAATACCGTTATGAGAATCGATCTTGAAACACGAGAATCTGAGCTATTGGATCGATTGCGGAAGCAATATGAAAGTAAAGGCTACACCTTTTTGACACCACCGGGTAAAGATCAAATCCCCACGTTTCTAGAGGGCTTCATCCCAGATGCTATTGCAATAAGCACAGGTGAGAAAGTCGTCATTGAGATTAAATCGACCGAAAGCACAGCTGAAGCGAATGCCGCGGTTCGCTTCCTGGCAGCCGAGGTTCCGAAACACCACGGTTGGCGATTTGATTTAGTTATCGCCGAAAAGGAGGCCGGTTCTGCTGATGCCAGCGCCGAGCCGGACAGAGAACAATTGGCTGAGGAGTTTTTGAGGGTTCAGAAAGCATCGCAATTAGGAGACCTGAAAGCAGCGATTGTCTTAGGGTGGGCACTGCTCGAAGCTATTACCCGCCGATTGATCCTGAATCAAAGAACGGGAGAATCGAAACGATATTTGCCTCGCACAATTGTCGAAACATTGGTTTCCGAGGGATTTGCGGATGATGAAAGCGGGGAACGCCTATCTAAACTTGCTAATGCACGCAATCGGCTGGTTCACGGATTTACTCGTCTTGACGTCGAAAAGAAGGATGTCGATTTCTTGGTTCAGTTCATTAGGACTCTAATGGCGGGGGTCAATTAAGTGACCACCGACGAGCAGAAACGGGCCGCCGCCAGGGCGGCCCTCGATTATGTCAAACCCGGCATGAAGCTCGGCCTCGGCACCGGCTCGACGGCCAGGCATTTCGTCGATTTTATCGGCGCGAAAGTGAAGGAGGGCCTCGACGTTCTCTGCGTGCCGACCTCGGAGGCAACGCGCAAGCAAGCCAAGAGCCTGAAAATTCCGCTGACCACGCTGGAGGAGCATTCCTTTCTCGACTTGACCGTCGATGGCGCCGATGAATTCGACGGCGACTTCAATGTCATGAAGGGCGGCGGCGGCGCGCTTCTCGCCGAGAAGATCGTCGCCTCCTCGTCGCGCTACATGGTGGTGATCGCCGACAAGTCGAAGCAGGTGAAAAGCCTCGGCGCCTTTCCGCTGCCCGTCGAGGTGGTGCCCTTCGGCGTCAAGGCCACCGCCTGGAAGATCGAGCGGGCCTTCGACATGCTGGGCCTCAAGGCCAAGATGGTTCTGCGCCGCAAGGCGGGCTCGCCCTTCGTCACCGACGGCGGCCACGCCATCGTCGATTGCGCGCTCGGCCACATTCCCGATCCGCCGCGCCTGGCGGCGATTCTCTCCGGCATCCCCGGCGTCGTCGACCACGGCCTGTTCATCGGCATCTGCGGCATCATCCTGATGGCCGGCGATGACGGCGTGAAGACCTTCCGCAAGAAATGACCGGTCCCTTCGACTACGATCTCTTTGTCATCGGTGCGGGCTCGGGTGGCGTGCGCGCCGCGCGCATCGCGGCCAGGCATGGCGCCAAAGTCGCGGTGGCCGAAGAATACCGGGTCGGCGGCACCTGCGTCATTCGCGGCTGCGTGCCCAAGAAGCTCCTCGTCTATGCCTCGAAATTCGCCGAGGAGTTCGAGGATGCGGTGGGCTTCGGCTGGACCGCGGCGAAGGTCGCCTTCGACTGGGCCACGCTCATCGCCAACAAGGACAGGGAAATCGACCGGCTTAACCGGGCCTATATCCGCAATCTCGAATCGGCTGGCGCTGAATTGATCCTGGAACGCGCCGAACTCGAAGACCGCCACACGGTGAAGCTCGCCTCGGGACGCCAGGTGACGGCCAAGACCATCCTCATCGCCACCGGCGGCGCGCCCTTCCTGCCCCGCCATCTGCCGGGCCATGAGCTGGCAATCTCATCCAATGAAGCTTTTCACCTCGAAAAGCTTCCCGCCCGCATCGTCATCGTCGGCGGCGGCTATATCGCCGTCGAATTCGCCGGCATTTTCCAGGGCCTCGGCGTCGAAACCATTCTCATCTATCGCGGCGAACAGATCCTGCGCGGCTTCGACGACGATCTGCGCAACCATCTCGCCGCCGAGATGCAAAAGAAGGGAGTCGAAATCCGCACCCAGGCCGATGTCGCGAAAATCGAGCGCTCCGGAACCGGCGTGCGAGTGACGCTGAACGACGGTGCCGCGTTCGGCGCGGGGCAGATTATGTTCGCAACCGGGCGGCTGCCCAACGTTGTGAACCTCGGCCTGGAAAAGGCCGGCGTCGAGCTCACACCCCATTATGCCGTCAAGGTCGACGAATATTCGCGCTCCAGCGTCGACAATATCTATGCGGTGGGCGATGTCACCAACCGCCTGAACCTGACGCCCGTCGCCATCCGCGAAGGCCATGCCTTCGCCGACACGGTGTTCGGCGGCAAGGATGTGAAAGTCGATCACGCCATGGTGCCGACCGCGGTGTTCTCGCAGCCGGAAATCGGCACCGTCGGCCTCACTGAAACGGAAGCCCGTAAGCACCACAAGGCCATCGATATCTACAAGACCTCGTTCAAGCCGATGAAACACACGCTGTCGGGTCGCGACGAACGCATGCTGATGAAACTTGTTGTTGACGCCGAGTGCGGCCGGGTGCTCGGTTGCCACATCTGCGGGCCCGATGCCGGCGAGATGGCGCAGCTTCTGGGGATTGCCGTCCGGGCCGGTGCGACCAAGGCCGATTTCGACGCCACCATGGCGGTGCACCCGACTGCCGCTGAGGAATTGGTAACCATGCGCGAGAAATGGTCCGCCTCCTGACCATGGAATAATCTTCCGTTTGCGGCGTAATTTCCGTGAGAAGGGCAGAACATGGATTTCCGGTCGCAGCTTGCCGCCGAGCTTCCGCACTTGCGGCGGTTTTCGCGCGCGCTGGTGGGCGATGCCGCCCTGGCCGACGATCTGGTACAGGATTGCGTCGAGCGGGCGATGGTTAAGAGCCACCTTTACGATCCGGCCCGGCCGCTACGGGCCTGGCTCTATGCAGTGCTGCGCAACCTCTTCATCAGCGGCCTGCGCCGCGACCGCCGCTCCGCCGTGGTGAAGACGGTGGACGATCTGACAGGCAGCGAAGGCTCGGTTCCAGCCAACCAGGAGGAGCGCCTGTCGGTGGCGTTGATCGCCGAAGCCCTCGACCGCCTGCCGCACGACCAGCGCGAGGTGATCGTGCTGGTGGCGCTGGAGGAGATGAGTTACCGGGACGCCGCCGAAATCGTCGGCGTTCCCATCGGCACGGTAATGTCGCGCCTGTCGCGGGCCCGCGCCGCTCTGCAACGGATTCTGGAAGACCGCGGACACACGGTCCTGAGACGGGTGAAATGACGGCCATGAAAACGATCGAAACCTGGGCGCTCCACGCCTATGCCGACGGCGAGCTTGATGGCGCCGACCGCCTCGCCATCGGCGAATTGCTGGCCCATGACGAGGCGGCGCGGACCATGCTTGCGGAGATCGAACGCCAGAAGCAGGCGCTCAAGACGGCCTACGATCCGGTGCTGCGCGAAGCCGTGCCGCCCTCCCTTGCCGCCGCCTTGCGCCATCGCGGCGGCCGCGCCGCGCTGCCCTATGCGGCGATGGCGGCGGGATTGGCGCTGCTCATCGCCGGAGGTTCCGGCGGCTGGCTGATGGCCCAGCGAACGGGTTCCGGCACTTCCGCCAACATCGCCGATCTCGCCATCGGCGCCCACGAAGTCTACGCCGTGGAAGTGCGCCATCCGGTTGAGGTGGCCGCCGCCGATAAGGATCATCTGCAGGCCTGGCTGTCGAAGCGCGTCGGCACCGCCTTCGTTATCCCCGATCTTTCCGACCAGGGCTACACGCTGCTCGGCGGCCGATTGCTCGCCGCCGGAGAACTGCCCGCCGCCCAGCTCATGTATGAGGACGCGGGCAAGAAGCGGATCACCATCTTCCTCACCGCCAATCCGGGCCAAGCCAAGGCGGCGCTGCGGGTCGAGGAGAAGGGCGGCCTCGTCGCCTGCTACTGGCTCGACGGCCCCCTGGGCTTCGCCATCGCCGGCGAAATGGACCGTACACGGATGATGCAACTGGCCCGCACGGTTTACGAGCGCTTCGAGAGCTGAGCGGCTCTTCTAATTTCGTCATCCCGGCTTTCGCCGGGATGACGGAGTTGGAAGCTGGTGCGATCGGCTTCAGTCAAGCACCTCGAAATGCGCCTCCGTCGTCACGCCGTTGTTGATCGGCAGCAAGTCCTGCGGGCAGGCGGAGAACACCAGGATGGCATCCATCTCGGCGCGGAACACCACATGGTCGCCCTTCTTGCACAGACAATTACCCCATTCGAGAGCGCCGTCCTGACGCCACGGGATGTTCATGAAAGTGTTGAGCGAGGGCGGGCAATAGGGCACGTGGAGGCCGAGCTCGGCCAGCCCCGCATGCATATTGTCGCGGCAATTGTCGTGATAGGCGGTGCAGCCCAAGAGCCCGTAGCGCTCGTTATCGCAAGGGGCGATCAGCGTGTCGTGGCGGCCGGGTGAGGTGTCCTCGGTCAGTGTCAGGATCGGACGCCGCCGGTTGGTCACCATCTTGTCGCCGACCACCGGATAAAGCCTCGTCCAGAAGGCGCGGCAATGCTCCATGCCCATGTATTCGCGCAAATCCCCGGCATTGAAGGCCCAGGTATCGACCACCTGATTGCCATGCGTATTGACGATTTTGACCGATTGGCCTTTGCTCAGCCGCACGGCCTTGCCGCGCCGTGCCGGTATGGTCTGTAATTTGCCCATCTCGTTTCTCCCCACAAAGCCCATCATAGAACGTGAGCCCGCCATGAAGAAAGACCCGCGTTTCCAGCCCGTCGATGCCTCGGTCACGCCGCGCTTCGCCGGCATCGCCACCTTCATGCGCACCCAGCGCCATGACATTTCCGACGATCTCGACGTGGCCCTCGTCGGCGTGCCCTTCGATATCGGCGTCAATTACCGCTCGGGCGCGAGGCAGGGACCATCCGCCGTGCGCGAAGCCTCGCGCCTCATCCGCCGGGTGCATTCGACGTCGGGGATTGCGCCCTACGATATCTGCAATGTCGCCGATGCCGGCGATGCGCCGGTCAACCCCATCGATTTCGCCAAGGCGATCGCCATGATCGAAGCTTTTTTCAAGCGCCTGCATGCGGCAGGTGCGGTGCCCATTTCGAGTGGCGGCGACCACACCGTGCCGCTGCCGATCCTGCGCGCCATCGCCAGGGACCGCCCCGTCGGCATCGTGCAGATCGACAGCCATGCCGACACCCTCGACACCCTCGCCGATACCAAGATCAATCATGCCACCACCTTCCGCCGCGGCGTCGAGGAGGGGCTGATCGATCCCAGGCGCGTCATTCAGATCGGCTTGCGCGGCTCGCGCTTCTCGCCCGACGACATCAAATGGGGCGCGGACAAGGGCTTCACCTGCATCACCATCGACAAATATGAAGACATGGGCCGCGCCAAGGTGATCAAGGAGATCGACCGCGTCACCGGGGCAGGGCCCACCTACATCACCATCGACATCGATGGCATCGATCCGGCCTGGGCGCCGGGTACGGGTGTGCCGGAAATCGGCGGCCTCAGCCCCCGCGACGCGCAAGTGATCATCCGTTCTCTGCAGGGCAAACATCTGGTGGGCGGCGATATCTGCGAGGTGGCGCCTTGCTACGACCCCACCGGCATCACCGCGGTGACCGCCGCCAATCTCATGTGGGAAATGCTCTGCGTCATCGCAGATTCGAAGGCGCAGCGGGGGACTTGAAAGTAAGTGGTCTTTGAGCTACATTGTAGCCCAAGGAGATTGCCATGACCGAAAATGCCGTCGTACGGGCCCGCATAGATGAGAAGATCAAGACCGAGGCCGCCGCCGTTCTCGCGGCCATGGGGCTCACCATATCCGATGCGTTCCGCATGATGCTGGTGCGCGTCGCCAGGGAAAAGGCGCTGCCGTTCGAACCCCTGACGCCCAATGCCGAGACCATCGCCGCGATGAAGGCGGCGCGCCGCGGCGAACTCGCCGTTGCCCGCAATGTGGACGATCTTCTGAACGATCTCCATGCGGACGATTAGGCGCACCGCAAGGTTCAAGAAAGACTACAAGCGCGAAGCGAAAGGCCGCCATCGGGCAACGCTCGACGGGGACGTGCGCAAGATACTCCTTCTGCTCGCAAGCGACGCGCTGCTGCCACCGAACTTTCGCGACCATCCGCTCACCGGCGAATGGAAAGACTTCCGCGATTGCCACGTGAAGCCGGACCTAGGGCTGAACTATCGCAAGCCCGATGCCGGAACCCTCGATCTCGTGCGGCTCGGCTCGCACAGCGAGTTGGGACTGTAGGACCTCATATCCACTCGACGGCAGCGCCCGCCCGCTGCTAGAAGCGCCGCCAAACCCGCATCGGACCGCCCGCCCCATGGATGAGAAGACCCCGAAGACCGACCGCTACCGCGACACCGTTTTCCTGCCGAAAACCGAATTCGGCATGAAGGCGGGACTGCCGCGGATGGAGCCGGAACTCTTGCAGCGCTGGGACGCCATGGGCCTCTACCAGCGGCTGCGCGACGAGAGCCGGGGACGGCCCAAATACGTGCTCCACGATGGCCCGCCCTATGCCAACGGCCATCTCCATATCGGCCACGCGCTCAACAAGATTCTCAAGGACATCGTCACCCGCTCGCGCCAGATGGCGGGCTATGATTCCAATTATGTGCCGGGCTGGGATTGCCACGGGCTGCCCATCGAATGGAAGATCGAGGAGGAATACCGCGCCAAGGGCCGCAACAAGGACGCGGTCCCCATCAACGATTTCCGCAAGGAATGCCGCAACTTCGCCGCCCACTGGATCGACGTGCAGCGCGCCGAGTTCAAGCGCCTCGGCGTCACCGGCGATTGG
>JANMQL010000204.1:0-2364 GCA_031370475.1 Hyphomicrobiales bacterium
TGCTCGTCATCTCGCAGGACACCAGCGCCTATGGCGTCGATGTCAAATATGCCACGAGCAAGTTCCACGGCCGCGAGGTCAGGGCCAAGTTTTACGACATGGCGAAGGAACTCGGCGATCTCGGCGCCTGGGTCAGGCTGCATTACGTCTACCCCTACCCGCATGTCGACGATGTCATTCCGCTGATGGCGGAGGGCAAGATTCTTCCCTATCTCGACATTCCCTTCCAGCATGCCTCGCCATCGGTGCTCAAGGCGATGAAGCGACCGGCAAACCAGGAAAAGGTGCTGGAGCGCATCGCTTCGTGGCGGAAGATCTGACCCGATCTCGCCATCCGCTCGACCTTCATCGTCGGCTTCCCCGGCGAGACGGAGGCCGATTTCGACTATCTGCTGCAATGGCTGAAGGAGGCGCGCCTCGAGCGCGTGGGCTGCTTCAAATATGAGCCGGTTTCCGGCGCCAAGGCCAACGATCTGGGCCTGGCCCAGGTGGCCGACGACGTGAAAGAGGACCGCTGGCACCGCTTCATGGCGGCGCAGCAGGCGGTCTCGGCGGAGATATTCGAGGCGAAAGTGGGCCGCGAGATCGACGTGCTCGTCGACTCGATCGATACCGAGAACGGCGAGGCGGTGGCCCGCTCGCCCTGGGATGCGCCGGAGATCGACGGCAACGTGTTCCTGCCGGGCGAAACCGACCTCGCACCCGGCGACATGGTCCGTGTGCGGATCGTCGCGGCGGAGGATTACGACCTGGTGGGCGAGAAGGCCTGATACTCAGGAACCGGCCTGGACGAATTCCGGGTCGGGATTTTTGAAGAAGACGCGCAAGACCTGACCGGCCGGGGTGGCGAGTTCGACGAAGCGGATGGTGCGGCCGGTCGCCGGATCGGTGGCGACGATCATGTCGGACGCACCGAACAGGGCATCGGCGCTGGTCATGGCATTTTCGACGCGATAGCCCTTCTGCTCCAGCCTGGATTTCATGGACGACAGTTCCCGGCCGCCCTGACCGGCGACCGCCACATCGATATAGCCGAGCGACGCTTCGTCGCCCGGCTGGCCGTCCAAGGCAACGCTGAGGACTTCGCCGTGCTCCGGCAATATTACCCAGGCGGGCGCCACGACCGCATTTTCATCGACGGCCACATTGGCCAGCTGGGCATGGCCCACCAGGGCCAGGAGTCCCAATCCGCCGAAGCAGGCAATCACATTCCGCATGGCGACATCCTCCACTACAGGATGCGCATGTTAGGCCGGCGGCGCTAACGAACCCTTTGCGGGTTCGGTCAATTTTTACCTAATCCTAGAGCGGAATGTTGTCGTGCTTCTTCCAGGGGTTGGCCAATTCCTTGTGGCGCAGCATGTTGAGAGCGCGGGCGATGCGCTTCCTGGTCGAATGCGGCATGATCACGTCGTCGAGGAAACCGCGTTCGGCGGCGACGAAGGGATTGGCAAAGCGGGCCTCATATTCCTTGACCCGCGCCTCGATCTTGCCCGCGTCGGCAAGCTCGGCGCGGTAGACGATTTCGGTCGCCCCCTTGGACCCCATGACGGCGATCTCGGCGGTGGGCCAGGCATAATTGACGTCGCCGCGCAGATGCTTGGAGGCCATCACCACATAGGCGCCGCCATAGGCCTTGCGGGTGATGACGGTGATCTTGGGCACCGTCGCCTCGGCATAGGCGAAGAGCAGCTTGGCGCCGTGCTTGATCAGGCCGCCATATTCCTGGGCGGTGCCGGGCAGGAAACCCGGCACATCGACGAAGGTGACGATCGGAATGTTGAAGCAATCGCAGAAGCGCACGAAGCGGGCGCCCTTGCGGCCGGCGTCGCTGTCGAGAACGCCGGCCAGCACCATGGGCTGGTTGGCGACGATGCCGATGGTTCTCCCGCCGATGCGGCCGAAACCGGTGACGATGTTTTTCGCATGGCCGTCCTGGATTTCGAAGAAGTCGGCCTCGTCCACGGTCTTGAGGATCAGCTCCTTGATGTCGTAGGGCTGGTTGGGATTGGCGGGAATGAGGGTGTCGAGCGAGGCATCGATGCGCTCGCAATCGTCGAGGCTCGGCAGTTCCGGAATGGGCGAGGTGTTGGAGGCGGGCAGGAAGTCGATCAAGCGGCGCATCTGCTGCAGCGCCTCGAGGTCGTTGTCGAAGCCCTTGTCGGCGATCGAGGATTTGACGGTGTGGACGGAAGCGCCGCCCAATTCCTCGGCGGTCACCGTCTCGTTGGTCACCGTCTTGACCACATCGGGGCCGGTCACGAACATATAACTCGTGCCGCGCACCATGAAGATGAAATCGGTCATCGCCGGGGAATAGACATCGCCGCCGGCGCAGGGGCCCATGATCACCGAGATCTGCGG
>JANMQL010000235.1:0-5543 GCA_031370475.1 Hyphomicrobiales bacterium
CCAGAACAGGTCGATGAAGCCGCGCTTGTTCTCGGCCAATCCCTTGACCGGCTCCTCGAAGATCGCGACCTTCTTGCGCGGCACGCCGAAGACTTCGAAGAACTCGTTGTAGAAGGTTTGGGTTTCGCCGCGCTCATAGCCCTTGCCTTTCCAGTCTTCGGCAAAGCCCGCCGCCCGCGCGCGGATCTCGTTCCAGGAAAGTCGCATTGGGCCCTCAAGCCGGAGTGGAGTCTGACGCTACGCGATTTAGCTGAAGTCGAGAAGGCCGCCGCCCCAATCCCGCTCCGCCCGCCGTGATCGGAAAATTCCAGGGATGGATCGTTTATTCCATTTTTGAACTAGACCAGATGTCCCCGCCCTCGGCGCCGCCGCCTCCGGCCTCCCTCGCTTGCGCACCACGAAATGCGCGGCAAATGCTCCAAAATGTCTCCAAAAACCTCGCTATTTTCTCGCCATTTCGACGCCGAATCGCGCCTTATCCAGCGCTCACCATCACGTCCTCGCCGTCCATCGCCAGCTTCAGCGCCAGCCCCGCCGACTGGGCCAGCAGGCTCGCGTAATAGGGCTGCACCAGCCGCGCATCGAGGCTGGCGAGATCGGCCCGGCCCTCGATCACCTCGGCCAGCGCCTCAGGAACCTTGGCGCGCTCGCCCCTCGCCCTCACCGTGAAGCCGCCGCCCGTGGCCTCGACCGTCACCGTGCCGCCGCGCGGGATTCCCGCCATGCCGATCAGCAGCATGTTGAGCAGGAGCTTGACCTGCTGCTTCGGCCGGTTCTCGCGCGGCGCCTGCCAGTCGAGCTTGACCCGCTCCTCGCCGACGAAGGCCTTGGCCGTCTCGCCCGCCTCGGCCATGTCGATCGAGGCGCCCGCCGAGCCGGCCGCACCGAAGGCGATGCGGCAGAATTTGAGCTTGGCCGAGGCGGTCTTGGCGGAGGCCCGCACCATGGCCAGGGCGGTTTCCTTCGTCTCCGCGTCCATTTCCGGATCGTCGAACAATTCCAGGCCGTTGGCGATGGCGCCCACGGGCGAGATGACATCGTGGCAGACCCGCGAGCACAGCAGTGCTGCCAGGTCGAGATCGGAAAGGCGGGGCTCGGTCATGGCGCCCTTGTGCAATGATTCGCGTTCCCCGGCCAGCGCCGAGGGCGGTAAGTTTCGCCATTGACTGGGCCGGCCTCCGAGCCCATAGAGCCGCCAACCGACAGAGATTCCATCCCCATGCCCTTGACCCCCTCCCGCCCCCTGCGGGACCTGATCGCGCTTGCAATCGATGCCGGCCGCGAGATCATGGCCGTCTACCGCGGCGATTTTTCCGCCCGCGCCAAGAGCGACCTGACGCCGGTGACGGAAGCCGACGAGGCCGCCGAGCGCGTCATCCTCGAAGGCTTGGCCAGGCTCGATCCCACAACCCCGGTCATCTCCGAGGAAGCCGCCTCGGCGGGGCGCATTCCGCACGTGGGCGGCCGCTTTTGGCTTGTCGATCCCCTTGACGGCACAAAGGAATTCATCTCCCGCAACGGCGAATTCACGGTCAACATCGCGCTCATCGAGAACGGCGCGCCCATCCTCGGCGTGGTCCATGCGCCGGCCCTGGCCCGCATCTTCTGGGGCGAGAGAGCCGTGGGCGCCGCCCAGGGAACCATCGGCCCCGATGGCGATATCGCCTGGAGGGATATGCACGTCCGCCCTTGCCCCGCCGATGGCGCAACCGTCGTCGCCAGCCGTTCGCACCGCGATGCCGCCACCGACGGCTTCCTCAAGAAGGTGAAGGTCAAGTCCCTGTGCCAGGCCGGCTCGTCGCTCAAATTCTGCCTGGTGGCGGCGGGCGAGGCCGATCTCTACCCGCGCTTCGGCCGCACCATGGAATGGGATACGGCGGCGGGCCACGCGGTGCTCGCCGCGGCCGGCGGCAAGGTGGTGACCGAGGATGGCGAGCCGCTCCTCTATGGCAAGCGGGCACGCGGCTACGACAATCCCGGCTTCATCGCATCGGCCTGAATTTTCAAAGTGTTAACCATCCGGCAAGCGGCGGCTGCTATGCCCAAGAGGCCGCCATACCGCCGCCACAGGGGCTGCCGATAGTGCCCCGGGATTTGAACGATTCGAGGGGATGACATGAAGATCAGCACGTTGTTTGCCGCCCTGGGCCTCGGCCTTGCCATGATGGTCGCCATGCCGGCCGTGGGCCAGACCACCGGCTCGGTTTCCAGCGCCAATAAGGCCGGCGAGAACCAGACCTACACCTCGGAAGAAATCATCGCCACCGGCCACCACTTCTTCGGCAAGACCACGCGCGGCCTGGCCGAGGCGGTCGAATATGTCTTCCAGAGCCAGGGCGAGCCCACCGCCTACATTGTCGGCGAGGAGGGTTCCGGCGCCATCATCGGCGGCCTGCGCTATGGCGAAGGCACCATCTATTACAAGAACGGCACCCGGCAGCGCATCTATTGGCAGGGCCCCTCGCTCGGCTGGGATTTCGGCGGCAACGGCTCTCGCTCCCTGGTGCTGGTTTATAATTCGTCGAGCCCGCGCCAGCTTTACCGCCGCTTCGGCGGCGTCGAGGGCTCGGCCTATTTCGTCGGCGGCCTCGGCGTGAATTTCCAGAAATACGGCGATATCGTCATGGCCCCCATCCGCACCGGCGTCGGCCTGCGTCTTGGCGCCAATGTCGGCTACCTCAAATATTCCGGCAAGCCCAACTGGAATCCGTTCTGACCGGCCGAATGGCCATGAAACAGCGGCTCGACTACGCCAAGGCGGCGCCGGCGGGAATTGCCGCGCTCGAAAAATTGCAGGCCTATGTCGATGGCTCGGGCCTCGATCGTCTGCTGCTCGAACTGGTCAAGACGCGCGCCTCGCAGATCAACCAGTGCGCCTACTGCATCGACATGCACACGAAAGATGCCCGCGCCGCCGGCGAAACCGAGCAGCGGCTCTATGGCCTCTCCGCCTGGCGCGAGGCGCCCTATTACAGCGAACGCGAACGCGCCGCGCTTGCCTGGACCGAGGCCGTGACCCGCATCAAAGGCGATATCGATGACGCGACGTATCAAACGGCGCGCGCCCATTTCAGCGACAAGGAAATCGTCGATCTCACCCTCGCGGTGATTGCCATCAATAGTTGGAACCGCCTCGCCATCCCGTTCCGCACCCCGGCCGGAAGCTACAAGCCGCGCCGCCGGTAATCGGCCACCCCGTCTCCGCCTTATTTCCGTCGCCCGCCCTTGCGAATCTTGAAAAGATTACTGGCCGCCGCTTTGCAAGGCGGCAAGGTATTGGTAAGCAAGGCGTAATCCGGGAGATTCCATGTCTCAAACTGAGACACTGATGCTGGTGATTCTGGGCTTTGCGCTGGCGGCCCTGATCGCCCTGTTCGTCGGCCGCTTCGCCTGGGGGCTGGCGCTGAGACTCGGCGCCCGGCGCATGCAGCGCCAGGTGCCCTCCACCGTCGCCGAACTGCAATCCGAACGCGACCGGCTGCGCGCCGAATATGCCATGCTGTCGCGCAAGCTCGAGCTCAGGTTCTCCGACATCAAGATGCGCATGGCCGAGCAGATGGCCGAGGTGACGCGCAACCGCAACCGCGTCGAGACGCTGACCGGCGAAGTCAAGAAGCGCGACGCCGAACTCGAAACCTGGCGCGCCAAGGCGGCCGGCCTCGAAGCCCGGATTTTGGAAATGACCCGCGCCAACGAAGCCCTCGGCGAGGAGATCGGCCGGCTCAATTCCGAAATCGCCGGCCTCAGGACATCGCTGGTCGAGCGTGATGAGCGCATCGCCGCTCTCCATGCCGAACTCGCCGCCGCCGCAAGCCTTGCCGAAGCGCTGGCGCTACCACCGCCCGCCGAGGAGACGGTGAGCCCGGTCATCCGCAAGATCGATGAGCTCGCCCATCTGTCGGCGGAAATCGCCGAAGAACGCGCCGCCGATCTGCCGCTCGCCGAAGCGGCCCGCGCCACCGGCGATCTCGAGCGCGAACTCGCCCGCCTCGATCGCAACTGGTCGGAGAAATTGACCGAGCTCGAAAAGGCCGAAGACGGCAACGCCACGGGCGAGACCGGCAAGATCACCAATGTCGTGTCGCTGGCCAAGCGCCTCAGGGCGCTGCAAAAGGACGTGGCGGGTTAGGCAAGGACTGGAGAGAGCATGGCCCTCGAACAATTACAGGCCCAGATCGCCGTGCTTCTCCAGGGCCTCGAGGACAATCCCGAGGACGCCCACGAATTGCACCGCTTGCTCCGCCAGCATCTCGAACAGTTCAAGGCCATGGGCCTGCCCCTCCCCGCCGATCTGGCGCAACTGGAAGCGCGGTTGGAAAAGGAATTCGCCAAGAAGGGGCGGTGAAATCGTCAGTATGTGATGAAGTGTGGCGCTCCCTGCGGGAATCGAACCCGCCTTTGCAACGTGAGAGGCTGCCGTCCTGACCGATAGACGAAGGGAGCGTGGCGCCTCCTATATCGGGCCGTGCCGCTGGGCGCAAGCGGGCCTGGTGCCGTTTACACCTGCGCCGGATCAACTCCTCAGACGTCATCCCGGCGAAAGCCGGGACCCATTGGGCGCTGTCCGTTTGCATGATGAATACGGATAAAATTCAGGGGGTCCCGACTTTCGCCGGGATGACGGATTAGAGCGGCGCTGGCCGAGCCGGGCGAAAGCCGCTTTATGGCCCGTGCAATTTGATCCGCGAAACGATCGCTCCCTTGCGCACGTCGACGACAATGATCTCGGTGCCCGTGTCGATCGCCAGACGGTCGCCGTCGAGCGTCATCTGATTGACCCTGGTCTCCGCCGGCAACCCCAGCTCGATCAGCTTTGCCTCCGGCGCCGGCCCCTCGCCGCGATGCGTGACCTTCCAGGCGATGCCGCCGAGCAGCACCACGAACATCAAGACGAGCAGCCCGCCCATGATATATACCGCCGCTTCCAGAAACTTCAGTCCCGGCTGCGGCAGTTGCGGCTCGGGTGGAGTTTCGGCCGGAGTTCCGCTATCCGTCATGAATTCATCCTCTCCGCACATTCTCGAACCCGAAGCACCGGCAGGCCGCCTCGACCGCGCCCTGGCCCAAGCCTTTCCGCAGATGAGCCGCTCGCGCTTCCAGAGCCTTATTGCGGAAGGCATGGTGACTGTCGAGGGCGCGGTCATAACCGACGGCGGCCGCAAGCTGAAGGGCGGCGAGGCCTTGCGCGTCACCGTTCCGCCCGCTGCACCCGCCGAACCGCAGGCCGAGACCATCGAGCTCACCATCGTCCATGAGGATGCCGATCTGATCGTCATCGACAAGCGGGCCGGCCTCGTCGTCCATCCCGGCGCCGGCCACGAGACGGGAACCCTGGTCAATGCCTTGATCGCCCATTGCGGCGACAGCCTCTCCGGCATCGGCGGCGTCCGGCGCCCCGGCATCGTCCATCGCCTCGACAAGGATACCAGCGGCCTCCTGGTGGTGGCCAAGACCGATGCCGCCCATGGTGGCCTCTCCGAGCAATTCGCCGCTCACGGGCGCGACGGACGGCTGAAGCGTGCCTATCTGGCCCTCGTCTGGGG
>JANMQL010000262.1:0-1730 GCA_031370475.1 Hyphomicrobiales bacterium
GCAGGATCGCACCCGCGCCTTCCTCAAGCGCATCATCGAGGCTGGGCGCCTGTAACGTCCTGCGCCGCCCCGGTTGCGTCATAAGCGATTGGTTCCATTGTCAGCTTCCGTTCAGACTTGTGGCGGGCCCTTCGCATTCGTCCCTTACTTCCGCCATGGAGTTCCAGCATGTAGCGGCCATCAAACCAGTGGCCCGGCGCGATATTCGCCGCCGGTCCCGATCGGAGGCGACACAATGAAACTTTCCCTTCCCGCCGCAAGTCTCTTGGCGCTTGCGCTGTTTGCGGTTCCGGCCCTGTCCGAGGATCAGCCGGCCACCGGCGAGCCCGCGGCCCAGCAACCGGCGATTCCGGCCGCGGTTGCCGCCCTGCTTGCGGATCGGCGCCCGTTGTCGGAGCTTTCCAATGCGGAACTCACCCAGCGCATCCGCCAGGCGCGCGGCCTCATCGATGCCGGCGGACTCGATGCCGATACCGCGGCCAAGCTCCAGGAGCTGATCAAGACGGCGCGCACCGAACGTCTGGCCCGTCAGCAGAAGGCCGAGCCGCAGCAGCCGGCCACCGCCGGACAGGGCGCCGAGCCTACCGAGCCCGCCGGGAGCCAGCCGCCCATCGCCACCAAGATTCCCGACGACGTGCTGGCCTTCATCAATGACGACAAACCCCTGGGCCAGATGTCTCGCAAGGATCTGCGCGACCGCATGATGCAGGCCCGCCAATTCCTGCGGACGAACAGAGGCAAGCCGGAAATCGTCAAGCCGCTGCACGCCATCGTTCAGGCGATGCGCGCCGAATTGATCAAGCGCCGGGGCGAAACCGCCCAGCCGGCCGAAGGCAGCGGCACCGCCGCGCCGCCGCAGCCCGAATCCGGCACGGAAACTTCGCAAGTTGCCGGTCAATCGTCCAATTCCCAGGACGAGTCGGCGTCCGCCTCCAACCCGGCCGACCCGGCGGCCGAAGCCCAGGCCCGCCGCTTCCTCACCGATGCCCGTCCGGCGGACCAACTGTCCGATGCCGAACTCCGCGCCCGCTTGAACGGCATCCGCTCCCTGCTGGCCGGCGGGCAATTGTCGCGTCAGACTGAACTCGAACTTCGCCGCAAGCTCACCGCCGATCGCACCGTCCTGCGGGCCCGTGTCGCCGCCGGACAGAACGGCGGCGCCGCGAATGGCGGTCAGTCCGGAAATGCCGGGCAACCGGCGGCGGAGACCGGCGGTAACGGCATGGCCAATGTCGATCGGGTGCTGGCCGACCGGCGCCCGTCCGACCGGCTCGCCGATGGCGAGTTACGCCTCCGCATCCGGGTCTATCTCGATGCCACCCTCGATTCCCGCTATGCCGAGGCCGAACGCCTGCGCTGGCGTGATATGATCGTGCAGGACCGCCGCATCCTGCGCCTTCGTCTTATCGAAGCCCGCCGCGCCCGCCAAGCCGATCTGGCGGCCCGCCGCGCCGCCGGAAACCTCGATATCAATATCGACGTGGCGCTCCAGGCCGGTGAGCCGCGCGACGTCGATGCGGCCGAAGTCGATGACGCCGAGATCGAAGATTTCCTCGTCGCTCCGCCGCGCCGCAAGATCGAGCGCCGCTACACGATCAAGGAACTGGAAGACTCGCCGACCCTGCGGGACGCCGTTCCGCGGATCGAGATCGACACCATCCATTTCGGTTTCGACGAGGCCTTCGTGCGCGAGGAAGAGGTTGAGAATCTCGACCGCGTCGCCGAGATCA
>JANMQL010000310.1:0-2119 GCA_031370475.1 Hyphomicrobiales bacterium
TGCCCAGTTCGGCGGTCAGCTCGTAGTCGGGAATGCCGCCGACGACCTCGGCGCCCATGTCGATTGCCTGCCTGAGAAGGCGCGCAGCATCGGGAAACCGGTAAAAACCATCCTGCGGAAAGGCCACGATTTGCAGAGTCAAGAATGGCGCCATCTCATCCTTCACTTCGAGGAGGGCTTTGACAGCGGTCAGATTTGGCTCGCAAATATCGGTCTGACAGCGGATATAGAGAGTGCCCTGTGCGATTGACCAATGACAAATCCGCCGCGCCCGGGCCTTGTAGTCTTCAATCGTGGCGGTTTTCTTGGCTTCGGCCCAAATGCGAATTCCTTCGTAAAGCCCTCCGGTCTGGTTGACATGCGGCTGTCCGTGCAAGAGTGCGGCATCCATATGCAGGTGGCCATCGACGAAAGGCGGCGCCACGAGACAGCCGCCGGCATCGACTTCAACGCGTGCCGCTGCATCGAGCTTTGAAGCGATGACTTTGATTTTGCCCTTTTCGCAACCGATGTCCTGCCGGGTGCGGCCGTCGGGTAAGTTGGCGCCGCGTAGAATGAGGTCAAACATAATGGACCCTCCAACTTTCCTCCGCTGAGGATTTGTTTGCATCCCGAAAGTGTCAAGGGCGGGAGCAATCGCAATGATGCCTGGCGCTTTGCCGCGGCACACCGGCGGGCCGTCAGTCCTCGGCAATGTCTTCGGCCCAAAGCCGGGGTTTTTCACGAATAAACCGCTGCATCAGGGCCTGGCACTCCGCATCGTCGGCGACGATGACTTCGACACCCTTCGACCGTAAGAATTCTTCATTGCCGCCGAATGTCTTGTTTTCACCGATCACAACTCTTGGAATGCCGAATTGAATGATCGTTCCGCTGCACATCATGCAGGGGCTGAGCGAAGTATAGAGTGTCGTGTCCCGGTAGGTTTTCTGGCGGCCGGCCTTGCGCAGGGCGTCCATCTCGCCATGGGCAATTGGATCTCCCGCCTGAACGCGCTGATTGCGCCCGCTCGAAACAAGCATATCGCCGCGCGCCAGAACCGATCCGATCGGGCAGCCCCCTTCGTCATAGCCGGCCTTCGCCTCGGCATAGGCCATGCGAAGGAATTTCCGATCGGCATCGGTCAGCATTCATCGATTCCCAAAGGCCTATCGACCGCATTGAGCGGTTTAAGCTTCGACTGCAGCCATTTAATTGTCAAGGCGAGGTCCGCAGCAAATCGCGGTCCCCGTCGTGTCGACGTTCCGCTATAGTGGGGCGGCGGATGGTCTTGCGGAGACTGTGCAAATGGACTGGGTGAAGCTCGGGAAAACCGGCCTTGAGGTATCGCGTCTCTGTCTCGGATGCATGAGCTATGGCGAGCCCCAGCGCGGCAGCCATGCCTGGACCCTGGGCGAGGACGAGAGCCGGCCCTTCATCCGGCGCGCCCTTGAGCTTGGCATCAACTTCTTCGATACGGCCAACATCTATTCCGACGGCAGCAGCGAGGAAATCCTGGGCCGCGCCCTCAGGGACTTCGCACCGCGCCATGAGGTGGTGATCGCCACCAAAGTGCACGGCCGGATGCGGCCGGGACCGAATGGCGCCGGCCTGTCGCGCCGCGCCATCATGACCGAGATCGACAACAGCCTGCGCCGGCTCGGCGTTGACCATGTGGATCTTTATCAGATCCATCGCTGGGATGACGGCACGCCGATCGCCGAGACGATGGAAGCGCTGCACGATGTGGTGAAAGCGGGGAAGGCGCGCTATATCGGCGCCTCGTCCATGTATGCTTGGCAATTCGCGCGGGCTCTGGCCGTGGCCGAACGCCATGGCGGGACGCGCTTTGTCTCGATGCAGAACCACGTCAACCTGCTGTACCGGGAAGAAGAGCGGGAAATGCTGCCGCTTTGCGCGGCGGAGGGGATCGGCGTCATTCCCTGGAGCCCCTTGGCGCGCGGACGCCTGGCAAGGCCCTGGGGCAACACAACGTCTCGTGCCAGTCTCGACCAGTATCAGAAAACCCTTTATGCGGCGGCCGAAGAAGCCGACCGCAAGGTGGTCGATGCGGTGGGGCGCGTCGCGGCTGCCCGGGGCGTGCCGCAGGCGCAGGTAGCGCTGGCCTGGCTGCTGAGCA
>JANMQL010000329.1:0-10060 GCA_031370475.1 Hyphomicrobiales bacterium
CGTTTGCGCTGGCCGGCGCTGGCCGTCGCCCTGCTCTCGGCCACCGGCATGATCACCGGCATCGGTTCCTTGCGCTTCACCAGCGTGGCCGACGCCATGGTGATCTATGCCACCGTGCCTTTCGTCACGGCGGGGCTTGCCTATCTGTTCATCGGCGAAAGGCCCACGCTCTCGACCATGATCGCCAGCGGCGTGGCGCTTCTCGGTGTCGGCCTGATGCTGACAGGCGCCGAATGGGGCGGCAGCCTGTTCGGCAAGTTTCTCGCCGGGCTGATGACGTTTTCCATGGCGGGATTCACCGTGGTCATGCGGCGGCACCGGGAAGTGCCGATGCTGCCGGCCATGGGGGCCTCGGCCTGGCTTGCAGCCTTCTTCTGCTTCTGGTTCGCCGCGCCGCTGGCCGTCACGGCGCGCGACTTCGGCCTCACGGCCCTGTTTGGCGTGTTCCAGAATGCCGCCGGGCTTGCCTTCTATGTGTTCGGCTCGAAGCGGGTGCCGGCGGCGGAAGCAACCCTCATCGCCGCGCTGGAAGTGCCGCTGACGCCCTTCTGGGTTTGGCTGCTGCTCGGTGAAACTCCCGCGCCCGCAACTCTCATGGGCGGCGCCGTGGTGCTGACGGCGCTGTTCGGCCACATCCTGATGGAATTCCGCTCCAACCCAAGCGCCGATCCGGAGCCGTTTCAGGCGGGGCCGTGAAGGGGGGCTGGCGTCCGGATTTATTATGGATGAAACTATCCCAGTGAACCAAGGCCCGGCCTCCTCATGACTGCAAGAACCTTCCGCTATTCCTCGGTTGTCAACACCTCGCTCCTGCGCGCCAACCCGCAGCATAATTTCGCGCAAGGCTCGGCGATGTCGATTTATCCCTCGCGCGCCGTATACACGATGATTCCCAAGAACGCCTGCTCCACCCTGCGGCTCTCCATCGCCATCGCCAACGGCGCCATCGAGGACGAAAGCCAGTGGCACTGGATACACCACAACAACGACAGTTTCCGGCCGTCGCTGGCCGAGCTCGCCACCGCCAGCTACACGTTCGTCGTGTTGCGCTGTCCCTATGCGCGCCTGGCCAGCTGTTTCCTCGACAAGTTCGTGGGCCGCACGCCGGAAGCCTGGAATTTTCATCAATTGGCCAAGGAGGCCGTCGATCCGGCCCAGCTCACATTCCGGCAGTTCTGCAAGGCCGTCTGCCAGCCGCCCTTGCTTACCGGCAATATCCACTGGCGGCCGCAGACCGATTTCCTTGTCTACAAATCCTATGACGATTATTTCTGCGTCGAGCTATTCGACGCGGCGAAAGCAAAGATTGAGAGCCGGATCGGCTTGAAGATCGCCGATGCGCGGCCCCTGACCCGGCACGGCTCGGGCCTCCACGAGGAGCTTCCGGTGTCGGAGCCCCATTGCGATACGGAAGTTTGGAAGATCGAGGCGCGGATGCACGCCGGATCGCGGCCCCATCCGGCAAGCCTCTACGACGCCGAGCTGCGCGCACTCGTCGCGCGGGCCTACGACAAGGACCTGGCCCTATTCCGCGGCCACTTTCCGGGCCTCGGCCTGTTCGACGAGGGCGAAAGCGCCTGATCCGCCCCTGCCGGCCGCGGGGCGGCGCGATGCGGTCAACCGCTTGAGCCTGGGCCACGACCACATATAAATGCCGCTCGCCCCGAACAGAACGAGACACAGGCTCACGGCATCGGCGAAAAAGGTTCCGGCCGCGCCGCCGAGCCAGCCATGAACGTGGAATTCCTTGAGGATGCGCTTCCAGTAATATTTGGTGTCGACCAGCCGGCCATCGGGCGCATAGGTGCGGCGTGTGTAATCGGTTTTGGCGAAGATATAGCCGGAAGACTTGGCGACGATCACCTGGCGGCCCGTCGTGTCGATCAGGTAGCTCGATATGCCGTGATAGGCGCCCTCCTTGACGGCGGTGGCGGTGTCCTGCGGCCAATAGCGCGCCACCACGGCGAGCGCATAGGCCTCATCGACCACGACGGAGGCGGGAAGCGGCGGGAAGCTGCTGCTATCGACCGTATCTTCAGCGACAAAGGCCAGTACGATACGCGGATGATTGAGATAGAAGCCGGTCAGGCCGATGGCCACGATCCACGGCAGCAGGAGAACGCCGAGCCAGCCGTGAACGGTTCTGAACAAACGAAAGAGATTCATCGCGCGCCGCTTCCAATGCCGAATCCTCCGGCAGCATAGAACAATTTCCTGACAAATCGTTGACAGGGCGGGGAAGCGAAATTACTCCGCCGCTTCCGCCGCCTCGTCGTCGTCGTCGCTGCGCGGGCGCGAGGCCAGTTCCTTCTTGAGCTCCTCGGCGACGAGGAAGGAAAGCTCGAGCGCCTGGGCGGCGTTGAGGCGCGGGTCGCAGAAAGTGTGATAGCGGTCGTTCAGATCCTCGTCGCGCAGCGCCCGCATGCCGCCGGTGCATTCGGTGACATCCTTGCCGGTCATCTCGACGTGAATGCCGCCGGCATGGGTGCCCTCATATTGATGGATGGCCATGAAACGGCGCACCTCGGCGAGGATCGAGTCGAAGGGCCGGGTCTTGTAGCCGCTCGTCGCCTTGATGGTGTTGCCGTGCATGGGATCGCAGGACCAGACGACGACGCGGCCCTCGCGTTTGACGGCGCGGATCAGCTCGGGGAGATGCTTTTCCACCTTGTCGGCGCCGAAGCGGGCGATCAAGGTCAAGCGGCCCGGCTCGTTGGCGGGGTTGAGAATGTCGATCAGGCGGATCAGTTCATCGGCCTTCATGGACGGGCCGCATTTCAATCCGAGCGGATTCTTGATGCCGCGGCAGAATTCGATATGGGCGTGATCCGGCTGGCGGGTCCTGTCGCCCACCCACAGCATGTGGCCGGAAGTGGCGTACCAGTCGCCGCTGGTCGAATCGACGCGGGTCATGGCCTGCTCGAAGCCGAGCAGCAGGGCCTCGTGGCTGGTGAAGAAATCGGTGGTGCGCAATTGCGGCGCGGTATCGGCATTGATGCCGCAGGCGCGCATGAAGCCCAAGGCCTCGGTGATGCGGTCGGACAGTTCCTGATAGCGCTCGAAGGCCGGCGAATCCTTGAGGAAGCCGAGCGTCCATTTATGGACATGCTCAAGATTGGCGTAGCCGCCCTGGGCGAAGGCGCGCAGCAGATTGAGGGTCGCCGCCGACTGGCGGTAGGCCATGATCTGGCGCTCCGGATCGGGCTTGCGGCCTTCGATCGTCGCTTCCGGATCATTGACGATATCGCCGCGGTAGATCGGATATTCGACGCCGTTAATCGTCTCGGTGGGGGCCGAGCGCGGCTTGGCGAACTGGCCGGCGATGCGGCCCACCTTGACCACCGGCTGGCCGCCGGCGAAGGTGAGCACCACCGACATCTGCAGGAAAACCCGGAAAAAGTCGCGGATATTATCGGCGGAATGCTCGGCGAAGCTTTCGGCGCAATCGCCGCCCTGGAGCAGGAAACCCTTGCCCTCGGCGACGCGGGCAAGCTTGCGCTTGAGCTTGCGGGCCTCGCCGGCGAAGACCAGAGGCGGAAAGCCGGCGAGGCGCTTTTCGACCACGGCCAGCTTTGCCTTGTCGTCATAATCGGGCACCTGGACCACCGGGAATTGGCGCCAGCTGTCAGGTGTCCAGTTCGTTAACATCTTCGCTACTCCAAACGCCGCCGGCGGACCCGGCAAATTCAACCACTTATCATAGGGGACGGGGCTTATACATGCCCGGAAAAAACGATTCTAGTCTTACCTCCGGATGCAACCGAAAGTTAACCATTCCGTTCATAAGTTTGAGTTTAGGAGCCCGAGGGAGATCGCGCCAGTGGCGCTGTGATTATCATGCTGAATCTCTTTTATCAGGCGCGATGGGGCGAAATGTTTGCCTTCCTGTCCGAGGGCAATCCACCGCTTGTGGTGCAGCTGCTGACGGTCAACACGATATTCTTCGTGGTCTTTATCCTGCGGCGGGCGCGCGGCGCACGCAGCCTGCGGTCGGAGACGGCCATGACAATCCAGGGCCTGCTGATCGGCGCCAACTGCGTGGTTCTGTTCCAGGATTATGTGTGGCAATACAAGAACCGGCTGCTCGACGCGATCCCAAACATTTTCTAGCGCACCGGACCCAAAAGTGGATCCCACTTTTGGGAATATCCGATGCGCACGTGTATATCCGGCGCAACTTTTCGCCCTCAAGCGGGGTCCACTTGAGGGCCCGTTGCGCTACGGCGGCGCAGATAATCCTCAAATGCCGCGGACGCCGAAGCATAGGCTTCCTGGCGCGTCACATTCCAATAACGCAAGTTTTCGAGAGATACCGGCTCGCCGGTCACCGCGCAGCGCACATATTCGCCTTCGCGCAACACCTGATAATCGGCGTCGAGATAGCGCAGCTTCGCCTCGCGGCGCGACGGCTGGACGGGATCGAGAAAGTTCATGGGCGATAGATAGCGCGAATGGGCCGGGATTAGAAGAGCGAGCCCTGTTTGGGGCGGCTATCCTCGCGAACCATGACGCTGCCGTCGGCCAATTGAAGTTCAAGCCGTTCGCCGGGCTTGACCGCCGAAGCCAGCCGGACGAGCCCTCCGGCCTCGTTCTTCACGACGGCGAATCCACGCTGCAGCACGGATTTGTAGGAGAGCGAAGCGAGAAGCTTGGTGCCGCCGGCAAACCGCTGGCGCTTGAAGTCGAGGAGGCGGCGCAGGGCGCCTCCGGCGCGCTGTTCGAAAGCGGCCAGGCCTTTGCGGTCGTTGGCAATGACGAGGCGCAGCGGCTTCAGCGACAGGCCGGCGGATATTTCCGTCAGGCGGGCGTGGTGCTGACGGACATTTGCCAGAAGGGCGCGCGGCAGCCTTGCGGCGGCGGCGTCGTGGCGCTGGCGGACCAATTGCAGGATTTCATCGGGCCTGGGCAGGGCGCGGGCGGCCGATTGCACGCGGGTGCGGCGCTCCTCCATGAGGCGGCTCAGTCCCCGGTGATGGCGGGCCGCCAGGGACGCCACTTGCGCCAGAAGCTCGCTCCGCACCGGCACGGCGCGTTCGGCGGCGGCGGTGGGGGTTGGGGCGCGGAAATCGGCGGCGAAATCGATCAGCGTCGTATCGGTCTCATGGCCGACAGCGGAGATCAGCGGGATTTCACTCGCCGCGGCGGCGCGGACGACGATTTCTTCGCTGAAACTCAGTAGATCCTCAAGCGAGCCGCCGCCCCTGGCCACGATGATGAGATCGGGGCGCGGGCGCATGCGGTTGAAGCCGGCGATGGCGGCGGCTACTTCGGCGGCGGAGGTCTCGCCCTGGACACGCACCGGCCAGACGATGACATGGCGGGGAAAGCGGTCGTTGAGGCGGTGCAGAATATCGCGGATGACGGCACCAGTGGGCGAGGTGACGACGCCGATCACCTTGGGCAGGAAGGGAATGGGCTGCTTACGCGCCGCATCGAAGAGCCCCTCGGCGGCGAGCTTCTTCTTGCGCTCCTCGAGCAGCGCCATCAGGGCGCCAACTCCCGCCGGCTCGACATTCTCGATAATGATCTGATAGGCCGACTTGCCCGGATAGGAGGTGATCTTGCCGGTGGCTATGACTTCAAGGCCTTCCTGAAGCTTCGAGCGCAACCTATTGAAATTGCCACGCCATATAACGGCGTCGAGCTTGGCGCTCTCATCCTTCAGGGAGAAATAGCAGTGGCCGGAGCTATGCGGCCCGCGGAAACCCGAAATCTCGCCGCGCACCCGCACATGGCCGAAGCGGTCCTCCAGGGTGCGCTTCAGGGCATGGGAGATTTCCGAGACCGAATATTCGCCGATATTGGGCTTTATCGTTGCCGCGAGTTCGCCGGTTTCGGGGTCGTGGTCGGGGATTTCGGACATCTGGCGGTTTCTCTTTGATTCCCGCCCATCAAATGCGAGAAGGCGCGCAAAGGCAAGGTTTCAAGCGATGAACATCCTTCTGATCGGATCGGGCGGGCGCGAACATGCGCTGGCCTGGGCCATGGCGGCAAGCCCGATGGTCGACAAGCTCTTTTGCGCGCCGGGCAATCCGGGGATCGATCGGGTGGCGCGGGTCGTCGATCTCAAGGTGACGGATCACGAAGCCATCGCCCGTTTCTGCAAGGAGAATGCGATCGGGCTCGTGGTGGTGGGGCCGGAGGCGCCGCTGGTGGCGGGCCTGGCCGACGAATTGGGCGCGGCCGGCATCAAGGTGTTCGGGCCGTCGAAATTCGCCGCCCAGCTCGAAGGCTCCAAGGGCTTCACCAAGGACATCTGCGCCAAATACGGCATTGCCACCGCCGCCTATGGCCGGTTCAAGGAAAAGTCGGCGGCGCTGGCCTATCTCGCGGCCCATGGCGCTCCGATCGTGGTCAAGGCGGACGGGCTGGCGGCGGGCAAGGGGGTGACCGTCGCCATGAAAATCGATGACGCGCGCGCGGCGATCGAGGAGATTTTCTCCGGCAAGTTCGGCGGCGCCGAATGCGTGATCGAGGAATTTCTCGAAGGCGAGGAGGCGAGCTTCTTCGTGCTCTCCGACGGCGGCCACGCGCTGCCGCTTGCCACCGCCCAGGACCACAAGCGGGTGGGCGATGGCGACACGGGGCCCAATACCGGCGGCATGGGCGCCTATTCCCCAGCACCCTGCATGACTGCGGCGATCTCGTCCGAGGCACTGGAGCGGATCGTCAGGCCGACGATCCGGGCGCTGCGGGAGATGGGGCACCCTTACGTGGGCGTACTCTATGCCGGACTGATCCTGACCCACGAAGGGCCGAAGCTTATCGAATACAATGTCCGCTTCGGCGATCCCGAATGCCAGGTGCTGATGATGCGGCTCAAGGACGATATCGTGACGCTGATGCTGGCCTGCGTGGACGGCACCCTCGACAAGATGTCGGTGCGCTGGTTCGACGAGGTGGCGCTCAGCGTGGTGATGGCGGCGAAAGGCTATCCAGGCGAAGCCGTCAAGGGCACGGAAATCCGCGGCCTCGAGGCGGCCGCGGCGGAAGAAGGGGTTGAGATATTCCATGCCGGCACGGCCCTGAAGGACGGGCGCCTCATCGCCACTGGCGGGCGGGCGCTGAATGTCACGGCGCTGGGTGCGACGGTGAAAGAGGCCCAGGCGCGGGCCTACCGGGCGGTCGCCAAGATCGACTGGCCGGAAGGCTTCTGCCGCGGGGATATTGGCTGGCGGGCGCTGTGATCCGGCGATAGACTGGCGCCATGTCAGCCCTGTTTCCCGGCACCCAGGAACATCGCGTGCAAACCGGCGAAGCGGAGATTTTCGCCCGCGTCGGCGGCTCGGGTCCGCCCTTGCTGCTCATCCACGGCTTTCCCCAGACCCATGCCATGTGGCACCGGCTGGTGCCTTCCCTGATGCAACGCTTCACCTGCGTGATGCCCGACCTGCGCGGCTACGGCTATTCCTCCTGCCCGCAGAACGATGCCGGAAACCGCGCCTATTCCAAGCGGGCGATGGCCTCCGACATGGTGGCGCTGATGGCCTCGCTCGGCCACGAGCGCTTTGCCGTTGTGGGCCACGACCGGGGCGGCCGGGTTGCCTACCGGCTGGCGCTCGATCATCCGCGGGCACTTTCCTGCCTGGCGGTTCTCGACATCGTGCCGACCTACGAGATGTGGCACAATTTCACCGTGGCGCTGGCGATGAAAACCTATCACTGGCTGTTCCTGGCGCAGCCAAACCCGTTGCCGGAAATGCTGATCGAGCGGCAGCCCATCGGCTTTCTCGACTACACGCTGGCAAGCTGGACCAAGGCCAAGGACCTGTCGGCCTTCGACGAAGCGGCGCTGGCCGAGTATCGCCTGCATTATGCAACGCCCGAGCATGTGCATGCGACCTGTAACGATTACCGGGCGGGACAGAGCTGCGATCTCGCCGACGACGAGGCGGACCGCGCGGCGGGACGGAAGATCGTCTGTCCCACCCTCGTGCTGTGGGGTAATGAAGGTATTCCGGCACAGAATATCGGCGTTGTCGATACCGCCGATCCCGTGGCGACCTGGCGCCGGTGGTGCGACCACGTCGAAGGCAACGGCATCGACTCCGGCCATTTCGTCGCCGAGGAAAATCCGGACGCGACGCTGGCCCAACTCTTGCCGTTTCTCGAAACCCATGGGCATTGACCGGCAAAGCGCATTCTCGGGAACCATGGCCGCCGATATTGCGGCGGGATCGCTTGAAGATTATCTCAGCCGGCATATCGCCGGATTCTCCGGGCCGCTCGCCATCGCCCGCTTCAGGGGCGGCCAGTCGAATCCGACCTACAAGCTCACCTCGCCGTCCGGGCAATATGTGCTGCGGCGCAAGCCGCCGGGAAAGCTCTTGCCGTCGGCCCATGCGGTCGAGCGCGAGTACCGGGTGACGGCGGCGCTGCACGCGGCCGGCTTTCCGGTGGCGCGGCCTCATCTGCTGTGTACGGATGACGGCGTCATCGGTACCGCCTTCTATGTGATGGACTTCGTGGCCGGCCGCATCTTTTGGGAACCGCATGCGCCGGGATTATCCAGCGAAGAGCGCGCCCTCCTCTTCGCTTCGCTCAATCAAACGCTGGCCCGCCTGCACGAATACGATTTCGCCGCCCTGGGACTTGCCGATTTCGGCAAGCCCACGGGCTATGTGGCGCGGCAGATCGCACGTTGGAGCGAACAATACCGGACTTCCGAAACAGAAAAAATCGATGCGATGGACCGGCTCATCGCCTGGCTGCCCGAGGCCTGCCCGAAACAGACGGGAGCGGCATTGGTGCATGGCGATTTTCGCCTCGACAATTGCATCGTCCATGCCAGCGAGCCGCGCGTCATCGCGGTGCTCGACTGGGAGCTGGCGACGATCGGCGATCCGCTCGCCGATTTCACCTATCATCTGATGCAGTGGTTCATGCCGGTGTCGGAGGCCGGATCGGGGGTGGGCTCGCTCATGGGGCACGAAAACGACCCCGGCATTCCGCCGTTGGCCGATTACATCGCGCAATACTGCCAGGCCACGGGCCGCGCCGTCATCGCCGATCTCAACGTCTACATGGCCTATAATTTCTTCCGGCTGGCGGCGATCCTGCAGGGCATTCTCGGCCGGGTGCGCGACGGAACGGCGGCCAACACGCAAGCCGCGGCCATGGCCGCCAATGTACGCCCGCTGGCCGAGACCGCCTGGGGCTTCGCCCGGAAGGCCGGCGCATGAGCAGCCCGCGCATCGGCCTGGCGCTGGGCGGCGGCAGCGCCCGCGGCCTTGCCCATATTCCGATGCTGGAAGCCTTCGACGAATTGGGGATCAAGCCCGCCATCATCGCCGGCTGTTCGATCGGCGCTTTGATCGGGGCGGGTTATGCCTCGGGCATGACCGCCCTTGAAATCCGCGCCCGCACCGAAAAGCTGCTCAACAACCGTTTCGACGCGGCGCGCTATGTCTTCGGCGCCCAGCGGGCGCGCATCCGCGATCTCCTGTCGCTGCGGGGGCTCGGCTCGTTGCAGATCAAGGGCGAGAAGCTCGTGGCACTGGCGCTGCCCGACGACCTGCCGGAAAATATCGAGGACACGCAGATCCCCTTCAAGGTGGTGACCACCGATTACGACCGCATGGAGGAACGGGTGATCGGCAAGGGCAACATGGTGAAAGCGGTGGCCGCCTCGCTCGCCATTCCCGGCATCATCACCGGCCCCCGCTTTGACGACCGCGTCCATGTCGATGGCGGCGTCACCAATCCGGTGCCCTTCAACCATGCGCGCGAGGGCTGCGATATCGTCGTGGCGATCGACGTGACCGGGAGGCCACGCCCTGCCAAGCGGGCGCATCACTCCAACCTGGAACTGGCGGTGGGCTCGCTGCTCATCATGTTCCACCAGGTGGCGGTGTTGCGGCGCGCGCTCGCCCCGCCCGACATTTATATCGAGCCTGCCGTCGACAATTTCCGCGGCGTCGATTTCTTCACGGCGGCGGAGCTGTTCGAGGCGGCGCTTCCGGCCAAGGAGCGGCTCAAACGGGAGCTGGAAAAGCGAATCAATCGAATCGGTTAGCGGCGATTGCTCACAGTGAAGGATAAGAGACAGCCGTCGATAATC
>JANMQL010000343.1:0-12676 GCA_031370475.1 Hyphomicrobiales bacterium
CGATCTGCTGGTTGAGCAGTTCCACCTGGGCCAGCGCCTCGGCGGAAATCGACTTCTCCTTGTCGAGATCGGTCCGCAAGCCGCTGATGGTGGCACCGGCGGAACTGCCTTTCTCGCTCTCGCTCGCCAGCATGGCGGCGAAGCCGGCATTCTTCGATTTCTCGGCATTGAAATCGTCGGTCAGCGCCACCAGCATGGAATCGACGTTTTCCTTGGCCGATTTTTCAAGCGCCAGCAGTTCGGTCAGCTCGGCGATCTGCGAGCGCAGCTGGCCGAGGGCCGAATCCTGCCCGGAGATTTGCCGGGCCATCAGGAACTGCGCCACCATGAACACCGACAACAGGAAGGTGATCACCAGGAGTAGCTGCGCCATGGCATCGACGAAGCCCGGCCAGTAGGGCGCGCTTTGTTCCTGGCGGCGGCGCGACTGGGCGAGCGCCATGGCCTATTCCTCGTCCTCGACCCGGGCCCGGCCGCGGGCCGGCGTCTGGCCGGTGGCGCGGATCAACAGGCGCTGGATTTCATTCTGCTGCACCTGCTGGGACTGGGCCCATTGCCGGACCATTTTCTGTTCCTCGCGCATCTGTTGGACGAGGCCCGCCACGGCGTCGGCCAACTGCTCGATCGCCTGACGGTCGGCCGGTCCCGCGCCATTGCCGCCTTTCGCCCCTTCCATCGTGGCGCCGATCTTGTCGAGGCCGCGCTGCAGGTTCTGCAGGTCGAGCCTGAGATAGGGCGAAGCGCCCGCCTGGGCGCCGCCGCCGGCGGCAATATCGGTGATGGTGGAGAGCCAGTCCTCGAGATCGTTGTAGAAGCGGTTCTGCGCCTGCGAGGCCTTGAGATCGAGAAACCCCAAAATCAGCGATCCGGCCAGGCCGAACAGCGAGGACGAGAACGACAGGCCCATGCCGGCCAAGGGTCGTTCCAGGCCGCTTTTCAGATCCTCGAACACGGTGCTCGATTGCGCCGCCGTCACATCGAGGGCGCGGATCGCATCGCCAACCGAGGACACCGTCGCCAGCAGTCCCCAGAAGGTGCCGAGCAGGCCGAGGAAGATCAGCAATCCCACCAGATAACGCAAGAGGTCGCGCGATTCATCGAGACGCGAGGCGAGCGAGTCGAGCAGCGAGCGCATTGAGAGCGGCGACAGCAGCGTCGCCTGCCGGTTGCGCAAGAGCATAGCCATGGGGGCAAGGAGGCGCGGCTGGTTGCCCGTCGCCGCCCCCGGCTCGGATATGCGGAAATCATTGACCCAGCCGATCTCCGGAAACAAGCGCCATACCATGCGGTAGGAATGGAACATGCCGAAGAGCAGCGAGGCGATGATCACGGAGTTGAGCCCCGGATTGGCCAGGAAGGCCCGCTGCATGGGCGAATAGAGCACGGCCGCCAGAATGGCCACCACCAGGGTGAACACCATCATGTGGACGAGATAGACGCGGGGTGGTTCGAGTACGGTGTGGTCGGTCGGTTCAGCCATGTTTCGCCTGTATCCCCCGGGCGGCAGCGTTTCTGGCGGCAAATCTAGACGATTGCGTGGCGCGGGGCGAGGCCCGCTTGCAAAAGGCGGTGAATTCCGGCTGCGTGGCCCGTTCAGCACCGGTTCCTGTTGCCAGGCGTAGGTTCCCCTGCATGCAATCGGTCTTCGCCGATGGCGAAACAGGAGGCTTGCGCCGGCCGCCGCCAAGAACCGCGTCGCGATTCTCGCTGCGTGGTCCCTGTTCAACTTCTCTGGCGAAACCTTTGCCGCCGGCCGATATGAACCGTGCTGGTGATCGGCATCAACGGCATGTCTGGCGTCAAAGCCGCTGGTGAGGAATGGCGGCACGCCCCGTCGCCGTGGCGGGGCTTGCCGGTTGGCGGCCCTCACGTCCCCTTGGTGAACTTTTCCGTCACCCTCTAGGTGTTCCCGGCGAAGGCAACCTCGGCCGGACCCTGCTTCAGCGGCTATACTCCTTGGTCGCCGGGCAAGCCCGCTGTCTTGCTGGCTCTCTCCGTCCTTCTGCTGTTACGCAATAAGCGCACGATGCACCGACTGCATATTTACGCCTGCGACAATCTATGTTACGCTACGTCAGCAGATGCAAAGACGTAGGAGCCTCTCAAATGGCAATCCAGATCAAGGCCTTTGCGAATTCCGATGATGCATTGATCGTGTGGCGGCCCAAGCCCTGGAATGACCAATGGGTTGGCTTCGCCCTGTGGCGCCGCGATGACAAGACGCAGACGGTGACGGCGGTCAATAATCGCATACCGGCCAGCAGGAAGTCGAAGTCCTTGCCCGACGCTGGCATTTCCTCCGCCCTGTCGCCGATCAGGCGCCTGATGTGGGTCGATCATGGTGTGAATGACGGCGACCGCGTGTCCTATCGCGTGGTGCCGATGATCGAACAGGGTGGCGGCTATCTGGCCGACGAGCCCTCGGCAAGCCCGTGGAGCGCCGGCGTGGAGGCAAGCGGCGCGGCCGGTGAACACGCATATGCCGTGTTCAATCGCGGCACGCTCATGTCGCAGGTGGTGAGCCGCTTCCTCAAGGGTGAGATCACCGTCGCCAATCTCAAGAAATTCAAGAATAATCTGGCAAATGCCGGCAACATCCCGCGCCGCTATCTGTCCGGCCAGCTTCGCCACCGGCTCATGAGGTTCTTGGGCGATGCCGAGGCGCGTGGCAGCGAAATTTTCGCAGCCCTCTACGAGGTCAATGACGAGGAGCTGATCGGCGCGCTCAAGGCCTTCGGCAATCGCGGCCATGTGCTGCTTGGCAATGGCTCGTCGATGAAGAAAAATCTGAATGCCGAATTGAAGACGGCCGGTCTTGAGATCAAGAGGCGCGACCTATCCAAGAAAGGCGCATCCTCGCCAAGCGTCCACAACAAGTTCCTGGTCGAGGTTCCGCCGGGCGCCGGTCCCGCCCGTGTCCTGACCGGCAGCACCAACTGGACGACGACCGGTCTCTGCACCCAGCTCAACAACGCCATCATCGTCAATGATGCCGCCATTGCCGTCCGCTTCCATGAGCAATGGAAGCTCCTGGTGAAAGCCAAGGACGATATGCCCGCGTCGCTCAAGGAAAAGAACGCGGTCATCACCCAGGCAGCCAATGGCGAAGCCAATTTCTGTGCGACGGCTGGCGAGGCCGATCTGGCTCCCATCAAGGCGGTGATCGACGCCGCCAGGCAGGGGCTGTTTTACCTCATGTACACGCCCGGCCAGTCGCCGATCCTCAATGCGCTGCTCGACAAGAGTCAGGGGCCCGTCGGGCCCTATGTGAGAGGGGTGATTTCCGAGGTGAGGGAATCGGCGACCGGCAAGATCGTCGAAAACAATGTGCGTGTCGTGCGCAAGGGCGAGGAGGAAACCTTCCGGGAAACCGCGCTTCTGCCCTCCGGCGTGCCGAAGCCGAAGACCAATGTGCCATCATGGGCAAAGGAGGAAATCGCCCGCAAGATGTTCTTCCCGGCAGGCATGAACGCCATCGTTCATTCCAAGGTGATCGTTGCCGATCCGTTTTCGGAAAATTGCGCCGTGGTCGCGGGCTCGCACAATTTCTCGACCTCGGCCTCGGCCAAGAACGACGAGAATGTCGTGATCGTGCGCGGCAACAGGCGTCTGGCTCTGCTCTATGCGCTGCATATCCAGTCTGTCTACGATCACTATGCCTGGCGCGCCTTCCTCAACAGCGGCGGCGAGCCGGACAAGGTCTTCGATGGCCTGATGCGCTGGAAGCCGGGCGGCGCCAAGCATCGCGACGTCGACTTTTGGCTCGATGGGCATGTGACCGGCTGAGAGCGGTCACATCGCCTTGTTGATCTCTTCCGTCATCTTCTTGGCGTCGCCGAACAGCATCATGGTGTTGTCGCGCCAGAACAGGGAATTGTCGATGCCGGCATAACCGCTCGACATGCCGCGCTTGATGAACATCACGGACTTGGCATTCCACACTTCCAGGACCGGCATGCCGTAGATGGGAGACGCCGGATCCTCCTTGGCGGCCGGGTTGGTCACGTCGTTGGCGCCGATCACGAAGGCCACGTCGGCCTGGGCGAATTCCGAATTGATGTCCTCGAGCTCGAAGACCTCGTCGTAAGGCACATTGGCTTCGGCGAGCAGCACGTTCATGTGGCCCGGCATGCGGCCGGCCACCGGGTGAATGGCGTATTTGACCGTGACTCCCGCCTTCTTCAGATGATCCGCCATTTCGCGCAGCGCATGCTGGGCCTGGGCCACCGCCATGCCGTAGCCCGGCACGATGATTACCGAGCCGGCATTCTTCATGATGAAGGCGGCATCGTCGGCCGAGCCCTGCTTGACGGGCTTCGTTTCCTTGCCGCCGGCCGCCGCCACCGTCTCGCCGCCGAAGCCGCCGAGGATGACCGAGAAGAACGAGCGGTTCATGCCCTTGCACATGATGTAGGAGAGGATGGCGCCCGACGAGCCGACCAGCGCGCCGGTGATGATGAGCGCCGTATTGCCGAGCGTGAAGCCGATGCCGGCCGCGGCCCAGCCCGAATAGGAGTTGAGCATCGAGATCACCACCGGCATGTCGGCGCCGCCGATCGGCACGATCAGCAGGAAGCCGAGCGCGAAGCTCACCGCCGCGACCAGCCAGAAATCGATCGGACCCTGGCCGGCGAAGAAACGGTAGATGAAGAAAATCAGCGCCAGGCCGAGGGCCACATTGATGACATGGCGGGCCGGCAGCAGGATCGGCGCGCCGCTCATCCGGCCGTCGAGCTTGAGAAAGGCGATGATCGAGCCGGTGAAGGTGACGGCGCCGATGGCGGCGCCGAGCGACATTTCGATGCGGCTCTGCCCGTGAATGACGCCGTCCGTGGTGATGCCGAAGGCGTCGGGCGCGTAGAAGGCGGCGGCGGCCACGAACACGGCGGCCAGGCCCACCAGCGAATGGAAAGCGGCGACCAGTTGCGGCATGGCCGTCATCGGAATGCGCCGCGCGGTGACCGCGCCTATGGTGCCGCCGATGGCGATGCCGCCCACGATCAGCGCCCAGATCAGCGGATTGGTGGGAGCGGCAATGGCGAGTGTTGTAAAGATGGCCAGCGCCATCCCGGCCATGCCGTACATGTTGCCGGCCCGCGATGTGGCGGGCGAGGAAAGCCCGCGCAGCGCCATGATGAAACAGGCGCCGGCGACCAGGTAGAGAAGGGCTGCGAAATTGACCGACATCTCCTACTTGCCCTTCTTCTTGTACATGGCGAGCATGCGCTGGGTGACCAGGAATCCGCCGAAAATGTTCACACTCGCCAGAGTCAGCGCCAGAAAGCCGAAGATCATGGCGACGACCGAGCCCGAGGCGATGGCGCCCGCCCCCACCGCCAGAAGCGCGCCCACCACGATCACCGAGGAGATCGCATTGGTCACCGACATCAGCGGCGTATGCAGCGCCGGAGTCACGTTCCACACCACATAGTAGCCGACGAACACCGCCAGCACGAAAATGCCGAGCAGCGAGATGAAGGGATCGATGGTGTGGGCGAGCTGTTCCATGTGATCAGGCCTTGAACATGGGATGCACCAGGCCGCCATCCTTGGCGATCAGCGTGCCCCTGATGATTTCGTCGTCGAAGTCGATCTTGAGAGAGCCGTCGTTCTGGATCAATGGCTCGAGGAAATTGGCGAGGTTCTTGGCATAGAGCGGCGAGGCGTTGCCGGCCAGCCGGCCGGCGAGGTTGACCGTGCCGATGATCGACACACCCTTGTGGACGACGATCTGGTCCGGCTTCGACAGCGGGCAATTGCCGCCGCGCTCGACGGCGAGATCGACGATCACCGAGCCCGATTTCATGGTTTCGACCATTTCCTTGCTGACCAGCACCGGCGCCGGCCGTCCGGGGATCAGCGCCGTGGTGATGACGATGTCCTGGCCCTTGATGTGTTCGGCGACGAGTGCTGCCTGCTTGGCCTTGTCCTCGGCCGAAAGTTCCTTGGCATAGCCGCCCGCCGTCGCCGCATCCGCCACATCGCCGAAGACGAATTTGGCGCCGAGACTCTTCACCTGCTCTTCGGTTGCCTTGCGCACGTCGGTGGCCGAGACGATGGCGCCGAGCCGCCTGGCCGTGGCGATCGCCTGCAGGCCGGCAACGCCCACCCCCATGATGAACACCTTGGCCGGCGGCACCGTGCCCGCCGCCGTCATCATCATCGGAAAGGCGCGGCCGAAATACCCCGCCGCGTCGATCACCGCCTTGTAGCCGGCGAGATTGGCCTGCGACGACAGAATGTCCATGGACTGGGCCCGGGAAATACGCGGCATGAGTTCCATGGCGAACAGCGTAAGGCCCGCCTTGGCGAGTGCCTCGAGGCCCTTGCGATCGCCATAGGGGTCGAGCCCGCCGGCCAGGATGGTGCCCTTCTTCAGTGACTTGACCAGCTTGTCGGAAGGCCGCCGCACCGTCAGCACGATATCGGCGTCCTTGAAATCGGCCTCGCTCCTGACGATTTTGGCGCCGACCGCCGCGTAGGCGTCGTCGGCGATGTGGGATCCGGCGCCCGCCCCCGCCTGGACGATGACCTTGAGGCCCTTCTTGACGTAGGCCTTGACGGTATCGGGGCTGGCCGCGACGCGGGCTTCGCCCGGATGGGATTCGGTCGGGATGGCGATCAGCATGTCTTGGCCGCCGCCTCAGGAGACGTTGACGGCGGTGATCAGTCCGAACAGCACGAGAACCCCCAGCGACAGGAACCAGCGCGAGCCGGTGCGGGCATCGATGGCGACGGCGATGAAGCCGAGGGTCAGCCCGGCGAAGCCCGTGAACACGTTCAGCGTATGGGCGAAGCGGAAGGAGACCAGCGCCACCAGGACAAAGAAGCTCACCAGGGCAAGCACGATGGCGCCCTTGACGAAGCCCTCATAGGTGCTGCGGTGTTCCTCCATGCCGTGTTCCTGCGTGCCCGGCGCGGTATGTTCGGCCATGTCTTGATCCCCTGTAGCCCGAGTTGCCTTTGCGGGCGTTTCTAGCCAACCCGGCTCCCAGCCGCAAGCGGCAGCCCCCGGCGCGGCGATGAGTCACGGAAAATCGGTCGGTAGCGGCCGGTTACAGATGCCGCTCCCAGTCCTGACTGCCATGCAGCACCCGGACGATCAGGATGTCCTCGCCTTCGATCATGTAAGCGACGACGTGCGAGCCGTACGGATGAATCCGGACCGGCGGGCTGAGTTCAGATCTCTCCCGGGCCATTTGCGGGTTGACGGCCAATATTTCGAACGTCTCGAATAACCCCTCGAAATAGGCATCTGCCTGACCGGCGCCGAAATTCGTCACGCCTTGAACATAAATGCGAACAATGTCTTCATCGGCCTCAATCGTCGTGCGATAGGCCACAACCGCTCAACCGGCCCTGGCACGCGCCAGCCTCAGAAGATCGGCCTTGGAGCGGCTGCTAACGCCACTCTTCAATCCCTTATCGATTTCCTTCTGAAATTCGCGGCGGCGCCTGTCCCGTTCGAGGTCACTGCGAATGAGATCCCGCACATAGTCGCTGGCATTGCTGTAGCGCCCGGTCGCCGACCGGGATTCGACCCATTCCTTCATTTTGCCGGGAAGCGATATGTTCATCGTCGCCATGAGCATTCTCCTTTTCGTAGAGAATAACCGGTATGGCAAAGTTTGTCAAAAGATGGAAGTCCTATCCCTCCATCCCCTCCAGCTCGTCGATCATGCCGGAGATCACCGCCAGGCCCCTCTGCCAGAAGCCGGGATCGGTCGCATCGAGTCCGAAGGGTTTCAGAAGCTCGGAATGATGCTTGCTGCCGCCCGCCCTGAGCATCGCGAAATATTTCTCCTGAAAACCCGCCGTGCTCTCCCGGTAGCGGGCATAGAGCGAATTCACCAGGCAATCGCCGAAGGCATAAGCATAGACATAGAAGGGCGAATGGATGAAGTGGGGGATATAGGTCCAGAAAGTCTCGTAACCCTCGCCGAGGATGATCGCATCGCCCAGGCTTTCCGTCTGCACCTCAAGCCAGATGGCATTAAGCCGGTCGGGGGTGAGTTCGCCCTCCTGGCGCGCCGTGTGTACCTTGCGCTCGAACGTATAGAAGGCGATCTGCCGCACCACCGTATTGATCATGTCCTCGACCTTGGAGGCGAGCAGGGCCTTGCGCTTCTTCGCGTCCGTGGTCTGCCGCAGCAACGCCTGGAATGTCAGCATCTCGCCGAACACGCTCGCCGTCTCCGCCAGGGTGAGCGGCGTCGAGGCCATCAGCGCGCCTTGGCCTGCCGCCAGCACCTGATGCACGCCGTGGCCCAGCTCATGGGCGAGCGTCATCACATCCCGCGTCCGGCCAAGATAATTGAGCAGCACGTAAGGGTGCGCCGAGGGCACGGTAGGATGGGCGAAAGCCCCCGGCGCCTTGCCGGGGCGCACTGGCGCGTCGATCCAATTTTTGTCGAAGAAGCCCTTGGCGATCGCCGCCATTTCGGGGGCGAATTCGCCATAGGCGCCGAGCACGATCTTCTCGGCGTCGGCCCACGGCACCCGGCGCGTATCCTCGTCAGGTAGCGGCGCATTGCGGTCCCAATGCATGAGCTTGTCCTTGCCCAGCCATTTGGCCTTCATCCGGTAATAGCGATGCGACAGTTTCGGGTAGGCCTCGCGCACCGCCGCGACCAGGGCCGCCACCACTTCCGGCTCGACCCGGTTGGCCAGATGGCGCGCATCGGCGATGTCCTTGAAGCCGCGCCAGCGGTCGGAAATCTCCCGGTCCTTGGACAGCGTGTTGGTGGTGAGCGTGAACAGCCGGAGATTTTCCTTGAACGTCCTGGCCAGCGCCTCGGCCCCCGCCTTGCGTTTGGCTTCGTCCTTGTCCTGCAGCAGATTGAGCGCCGGCTCGAGGCTCAGCTTCTCGCCGTCAATCTCAAAGCGCAGTGCCGCCATGGTCTCGTCGAACAGCCGGTTGAAGGCGGAAAATCCGGTCTGCGATTTCTCCAGGAACAATTGCTCCAATTTATCTTCGAGCTGATAGGGCTTTTCCTTGCGCAGATTGTCGATCCACGGGCGATAGTGATTGAGGGCTGGAACCTGCATCGCCTTCGCGAGCGCCGCATCGTCGATGCGATTGAGCTCAAGTTCGAAAAACAGAAGGTCGGTCGAAATTTCGGTGAGTCTGGCGTTCACATCGCCGTAGAATTTGCCGCGTTTTGCATCGGTGGTGTCGCCGACATAATGGAGTTGCGCATAGGAGCCGATGCGCCCGAGCAAATCCGACAGCGCCTCATAGGCCCTGAGCGCCTCGGCCAGTTCCGCCCCGCTCAAGGCGGCGAGCTTGCCGCGATATTTTTCCGCGAACGCCTTGGCCTCCGCCTCGCCCTTCGCCATGTCGGCGACGAATTCCGGCGCATCGGGCGATACGTAAAGGTCGGTCAGATTCCATTCGGGCAAGGTACCAAGGGCGGCGGATTGGAACATGCATGTTACTCTGTTGAGATTGCGGCCTCATATGGCCGATTGAGTGTCACCATTCAATCGAAGAACAATCACAACGATCTAATCATGCCTGAGGGGGCCTATATCCAAAGGCTTCTCCACTCGCGCGGCCTGGCGATGGCGTCTCCATAGGAAGATCAGAGCGCCAACAGGGGCGACAATGTGAAGGGCGGAGGAATCTGCCGGAAGGTACCAACTACCGTCAAATCCACCAAAGTCCCAGAAATTGAGGAGATAGTCACCAGTGGACGGGCTGAAATACACACCTGACACACCAAGGATGGTAAAGATCGCCCATAACCACTTGCGCCTAAGTCCTTTGCTCATGATGCAGATCATGAACGATGCCAAGGAAACTATTGTCGCCGCCGCGGCACTCGTCAGACTGATATACCTGAATGCCGAATTGCCTCCGCTGGTGAAAGGCGAAGCACCATCCGGCAACTTCTGGGCATATTGAACCTGATAGCTACTGGCGGACAACGTAGAAGGCTTGCCGGTATAGGTTGCAGTCACCAAAATCCACTTGTCGGAAAACTCAAACTGAGCAGTCGCCCCTGAAGTCCGGCCATTAGTGCTGTCGACATTGACCCACCATCCCAAAAACTCGCTTTGAGATTTTTCCCGGTCGGGAATGATCTCGGCCATGTATTCGATTGCCTTTTCAAAGCCAGGCTCTTTTTTTGCCTGTTCCGACATGTGCGATCGCACAGAATCCAAGTCATTTGTTTGGAGTGCGTCAAAGACCGTAAGAAGTAGTTTCCCCTCCTCTGACGCCCGTATCTCCGGGTCTGTCAGAGGAACGCTGCAACCGCTCAGTATGAGCGCAGCAATGAGAGATGCCAGGCGCAACCATGCAAACATAAGGGCAGCTTCTCCTGGCGCGGCCGTCACGTCAACGCAACGCCCTGAGCGCATTGAGGATCACCGCCACGTCGATCGCCTCCTGCACCAACGCGCCTTGCACCGGCGGCAGGTAGCCGAAGGCCGCCGCACCCATCGCCGCGATGGAGAGCCCAAGTCCGGCATAAACGCTTTGCAGCGCGATGCGGCGCGAGCGCTTGGCGATCTCGACCGCCTCGCCGATCCGTTCGAGATCGTCGGTGAGCAGCACGGCGTCGGCGGCTTCCGACGAGGCGGGTGAGCCGCGCGCGCCCATCGATATGCCGATATCGGCGGCGGCGAGCGCCGGCGCGTCGTTGACACCATCACCCGCCATCAGCACGATGCCGCGCGTACGCTCTTCCAGCACGATGCCGACTTTCGCCTGCGGCGTGAGTTCGCCGCGCAAGGAATCGAGTTCCAGCACCTCGCCGATTTTTTCTACCACGTCGCGGTGATCGCCCGATGCCAGCACGATACGGCCGATACCCGCCTGCCTGAGCCGGGCAAGTGCCGCGGCCGCATCGCCGCGCAATTCATCGGCCAGAATGAGGTGCCCGGCGAAACGGCCGTCGATCGCCACCGCTGCGATCACCGAACCCGTGGCGGCCCGCGGTGGCGCTACCGGGCGCTTCTTCAATTTGCCCCCCATGTAGCGAAGGCCGCCAACCGCGACCCGGTGATTTTCCACATGGCCTTCGATACCCTCGCCCGCCGTCTCGCGGACGCCATGGGGCTTGGCGAGTTTCAATCCGCGCTCGCGTGCCGCCGCGACGATCGAGACGGCAATGACGTGGCCCGAGGCCTGATCCAGCGATGCCGACAGCCGCAGAATTTCGTCGGCGCTGCGCCGCCCGGCCGGCTGCACGCCGACAAACCGGGCCCGGCCGTGGGTGAGGGTCCCGGTCTTATCGATGACCAGTGTCGAGGCGCGGGCCAATGTCTCCAGCACCGGCCCGCCCTTGACCAGCACACCGCGCCGCGCCGCTTTGCTGATGCCGGAGATGATGGCGACCGGCACCGCCAGGATGAGCGGGCAGGGTGTCGCCGCCACCAGCACTGCCAGGAGCCGCAGTTTCTCCCCGGTCACCAACCAGGCGCCGCCGGCCAGCAGCAAGGTGAACAGCAGAAACCAAAGCGCGAAGCGGTCGGCGAGCCGCACCATCGGCGCCTTCGCTTCCTGGGCTGCCTCAACCAGGCGGACGATGCCCGAATAGGTGCTGTCCGCCGCGCTGCGCGTGGCGATCATGTCGAAAGCCATGTCGAGACTGGTCGAGCCGCTTAAGAGTTCTTCGCCCTCTCGCCGCCGCACCGGGATCGCTTCGCCCGTCAGCACCGCCTGATCGAGAAGCGCCGGGCCCGAGGCCACCTTCCCGTCCACCGGAACCGTCTCGCCCTGCCGCACCAGTATGCGATCGCCTGGCGCTATGGCGTCGATCGGCGTCAGCGCCAGTTGGCCGTCGAGGTAGCGCAACGCCGTCTTTGGTGCCCGGCCGATGAGCGCTTTCATCTCGGCCCGGGCGCGGGACTGGGCATAATCCTCGAGCAACTGACCGCTGGCATACATCAGAGACACAACCGCCCCGGCCAGCGGCTCGCCGAGAACGATAGCCGCCGACATGGAGAGTGCCGCAACGATATCGAGCCCGAATTCACCGCGCCGGGTGACCTTCCAAATCTGCCGCAGCAGTACGGCGAGTACCGCCGCCGTCGCCGCCGACCAGATCGCCTCGGGCCAAACGGCAAGTCCGGCCCACGCGGCCAGAAGTCCGGCGAGGAGGCCGGCGGCCGAAACAACTATCAGCAGGATTTTGAACCGGTTCATCGCATCGGCAGCCTCACCAACACACCATGACCAAATTCCAGCCTCGCGGCATGACCGGGATCAATCGGAGCCGAATTGTCCCCAAACGTGCTAACCCGTTAAGTCCCCCTTTACCCTTCCCTGCCACAGTATCGCCACAGACCAAACGGGAATGACATCGGTGCATAACCGGGAAACGGCGTCCACGGTCAGACCTGCAATCCCGACCCCAACAGAGAGTTGTTCGTAGAGCATGGCCTCCCGCGTCCTCATCGTCGAAGACGATCCCGCCCAGCGTCGCATTCTTGAAGAACTGGTGAAACGCTTCGGCTTCGACCCGCTTTCGGTCGATGGCGCGGCCAAGGGCATCGACACGCTCAAAAGTCCGTCCGGCGGCATGATCGAGTTGGTGATTCTCGATCTCAACATGCCCGGCATGGACGGCCTCGAATTTCTCGAGAAATTGCAGGCGGTGCGCGGCGATCTGCCGGTGATCGTGCAGACCGCCCAGGGCTCCATCGAAACCGTGATCAAGGCAATGCG
>JANMQL010000358.1:0-2252 GCA_031370475.1 Hyphomicrobiales bacterium
AAATCGACAGCCATCAAAATGTCGTTCCCAAGCATGCGGCGGCCCTCGCCGATCAGGCCGATGAGTTCACGATCGGTGACGAGGTCGTAGAAGAGAACCTCCATCTTAACCGCCCGGAACCCGGCCTGAAGCGCCGTGTCGAATTGCCGGCCGATTTCCTTCATCAGCTCACCGATGCCGCGCCCCTGTGCCAAGCCGGGATAGATGGTGCAGTAGGGCTTCAGTTTTTCGCGGCGTGCGCCGCCCATCAGCTTGTAGGCCGGAACGCCCAGCTGCTTTCCAGCAAGGTCGTGAAGCGCAATGTCGATTGCTGAAATCGCATGCATGCCGAGGCCGCGGCGCCCCGGCCAGAAAGTGCCCTCATAGAGTTTCTGCCAGATGGCGGCAATTTCGAGCGGATCCTGTCCGATCAGGATATCGCTGGCGTTACGGCTCCAGAGATGGGACGTCGGCATTTCCAGGAAGCTCTTGACGACCAGAGGCGGTGCATCGGCTTCGCCGAAGCCATAGCGCCCGTCATCGTCGAAGATTTTTATGATGACCGTGTCGGCCGTGCCGTCGAGATCGTTTGCCGAACTGACCGGAGAAATGACGGGAATAACCTCAAGCCGCGCGATCTTACTGGTCATCTTCCATATCCCGTTCGATGCGTCCTGTTCAGTAAGTTGCCCGCCCGCCGCTCAGGTCGAAGGTGAACCCCGTGGTGAAACTGCAGGCGGGCGAGGCGATCCAGGCGATCAGTTCGGCCGCTTCCTCGAGCTCGCCGCAGCGCTTCATCGGAATCTTGTCGGTCATGTATTTGACCTGTGCATTCGGCAGCGCCGCCACCATGGGCGTACGGATGACGGCTGGCGCCAGCGCATTGATGGTGATGCCGGTCTCGGCATAGTCCTTGCCCATCGACTTCACCATGCCGATCAGCCCTGCTTTGGTCGCCGAATAGGCTGTCATTCCGGCATTGCCCTCCTTGCCGGCGATGGAGGCGATGTGGAGGATACGGCCATAGTTTTTCGACAGCATGTGCGGCAACACCGCCTGCGACACCAGAAGGGCGCCCAGCAAGTTGATGCGGTAGACGAAATCGAAATCGTCTGGATCGACATCATGCGCCTTGATGTTGGTCTTGCCGGTGACGCCGGCGCAGTTGACGAGTCCATGGAGTTGTCCGTTGGCCCGAACGATGCCGTCCCAGACTGCCCGCTGCGAAACGCGATCCGAGACGTCAATCGCCGCAGAGGAGGCCTTGCCGCCCGCCAAGGTGATTTTCTCCGATGTCGCTCGCACACCTTCGCCGTCGATATCGAGACAGACGACGGTTGCACCACGTCTTGCCATCAGGCCGGCCGCCGCGTGCCCGATCCCGCTTGCCGCACCGACGACCGCGATTGTGTAGGGTACCGGAAAGTTGGTCATCCAGAACTCCAGGACTTTGATGATAAGGAGTGCCGCTGCCGGCAGACGATTTCCTGGTAGAATAGTGTATTCCAATTTCATAGACAATGGTCCACAATACCGGAAGTCAACGCGAAACGCGACCCGGTAGTGCCTTTCATCGCCAGGTGCGCATTGACGCATTCGGTTCGGGACCATAGCGTTGTGTGTGAAAAACCGTTCAATGTTCGGGAATTCTTGGTGAACGCCAGCCGATCGGATGTCAAATGAGCTATGTCGAACTGAACTCGGTCGTAAAGCGTTTCGGCGAATCCGAAATCATTCACGGCATCGATCTTGAGATAGAGAGGGAAGAGTTCACGGTTTTTGTGGGGCCGTCGGGCTGTGGCAAGTCCACGTTGCTGCGCATGATCGCCGGTTTGGAGGATCTGCAGGACGGCAGCATCCATATCGGTGAAACCAGGGTCGACCGACTGCCCGCGGCGGAGCGCGGAATTGCGATGGTCTTTCAGAACTACGCACTCTATCCGCACATGACGGTTTTCGAAAACATGGCATTCGGTCTGCGCATCGCAAAGACCGGGAGAGAGGAAATCCAGGAACGGGTACGGCGGACCGCGAGCATCCTGCAGATTTCCGAAATTCTCGGCCGCCGGCCGCGAGAACTCTCGGGAGGTCAGCGGCAGCGCGTGGCGATCGGCCGGGCGATTGTCCGCGAACCAAAGGTCTTCCTGTTCGACGAGCCGCTGTCCAATCTCGATGCCAAGCTAAGGGTGCAGATGCGGGTGGAACTTACCCGCCTGCATCGCCAGTTGCGCGCAACAATGATCTATGTCACCCACGACCAGGTCGAGGCGATG
>JANMQL010000360.1:0-3125 GCA_031370475.1 Hyphomicrobiales bacterium
CTTGCCGGCGCGCTCGATGAGGGCGCGCGGCAGCGGCGGCTGGCCGATGATGAAACTGGCCTCGGCGATATGCTTGTCGAGTACCGTCGCGGCACCGGCGCCTTCGCCCTCCACGATGCGATAATTCCGGCGCAGTTCCGCCAGATCGCCGGCGGTGAAGATCAGCTCCAGGCTGCGCGGCTCGGGGATCGACAGGATCAGGGGACGCTCGCCGGCCATGGCCATGCTCCTCAAACGGATATCCACCCGTTTCAACGATATATCGATTTACAATTCAAGATAAATCGGTTTACTCTCAATCTTCAGGGAGGACGTTCGTTGCGCAATACGATGGCCACGCGCCGCCGCGACATGGCGCGGCCGACGATTTACGACGTGGCCCACCGCGCCAGCGTGTCGCCGGCCACCGTTTCCAAGGTGCTGCGCGGCGTTGAAACCGTCGGCGCCGACAATGCCAGCCGCGTCAACAAGGCGGTGCGCGAACTGGGTTACCGCCGCGATCCGCTGGCCGCCAATCTGCGCCGCAACCGCCGCGCACTTATCGGCCTCATCGTTCCCGATTTCCGCAATCCCTTCTTCGGCGCCCTGGTCGCCGAGATCGAGAAGCTCGCCGAGGCCGGCGGCTACCGGCTGGTCGCGGTCAGCAGTTCCGAGGCCGAGACGATGGAACATCGCCAGATCGAGGCGCTGCTCGACTGGCGCGTTGCCGGTGTCATTCTCATTCCAAGTTCGGCGGGGCTGGCCAGCGTCAGGCGTCTCAAGGCCGAGGCGATGCCCACGATCATCGTCGACCGGGTTGCGGCGAATTCGCCCTTCGACGGCGTCGGCGTCGACAATGCCGAGGCCAGTGCCAAGATGGTGCGCCATTTCTACGATCACGGCCATCGTCATCTGCTGGTGGCGGCCTCCGCGCCCGATCTCCCCAACATGGCCGAGCGCATCGAGGGCGTGCGGGCCGCGGCACGGGCCGTGTCCGAGCCCATGCGCATCGAAATCCTCGCCTGCGGCTCCAGCCTCGACAGCGCCACCAGCGCCATGGCCCGGCGTTTCGAGCGCGGCACGCCGCCCAAGGCGGTCTTCGCTCTCTTTATTCAGGCGACGCTCGCGGTGCTGCGTGAAGTGGCAAAACTGAACTTGCGCATCCCCGAAGACATTTCCGTCGCCGGCTTCGACGATTTTGAATGGATGCAGGTCATGCACCCGCCGGTCGCCACCGTCATCCAGCCGGTTGAAGAGCTGGCGGCGCGGGCCTGGGAACGGCTCTTGCACCGCATCGAGCATCCCGATCGCGCGCCGGCAAAACTCCGCATCCCGTGCAGCGTCGATTTCCGCGGTTCGATCGCCGCCGTGTCCGGGATAGGCCGATGAAGAATCCGAGGCCCAGAGCCCCGAAAACGAGAAGCCCGGAGACAATCGGGCCGGGAACTAGTTTGTCATAATGCAAATGGAGGAAGTCATGATGAAACTGAAATCCCTGCTGCTGGCCTCGGCCGTTCTCTTGGCCGGCACCGCCGCCCATGCCGCCGACAAGCCGATCTACGGCGTGCTGATGAAGACGCTGGCCAATCCCTTCTGGGGCGCCATGGAACAGGGCGTGAAAGCCGGCGCCGAGGCCGCCGGCGTCGAATATTATCTGCAAGCCGTGGAGAGCGACCAGGCGGCCGAGCCGCAGCTCAACACCTGCAACACCATGCTGGAGAGGAAGCCCGCCGTGATGATCACCGCGGCGATCAACTCCACCATCCTCTTGCCCTGCCTCAAGCAGGCCAATGCCATGAACATCCCGGTGGTCGACCTCGACAACAACCTCGATCCCAAGGTGACCAAGGACGCCGGCGTCAACATCACCTTCCATATCGGCTCCGACAACGAGGCGGCCGGCGCGCAAGGGGCCGACTTCGTGGCCTCGAAGGTCGGCAAGGATGCCAAGGGCCCGGTTTTGATCATCGAGGGCCTGTCCGGCAACATTACCGGCAAGCATCGCGCCGATGGCTTTGCCAATGAGCTGAAGAAGGCGGCCCCCGGCCTCGAAGTGGTGGCCTCGCTGCCCGGCGACTGGGACCGCGGCAAGGCGGCCAACATCACCAACGACATCCTGACCAAATATCCCGATCTGGTGGCGATCTTCGCCGCCAATGACGGCATGGCGCTGGGCGCGGTCGAGACCGTGTTCGCCGCCGGCAAGGGCGACCAGGTGACCATCGTCGGCGTCGACGGCAATTCCGACGCGGTCAAGTCGATCAAGGCCGGCCGCCTCACCGCTTCCGTCGCCCAGCTTCCCTATCTGGTCGGCAAGCAGGCGGTGGAGAACGTCAAGAAGGTCGTCGAGGGCGGCAAGGTCGATGAAGTGATCTATGTGCCGACCCTGGTTCTCACCAAGGACGTGATCGAGGCCGGCACCGAGCCGATGCTCGAATACGTGAAATAGGCTATAGGCGATAGCAATGGCGCGCGGGACTTTTCCCCGCGCGCCGGTTCTGGGAACCTGCACGATGGCGAGTCTCGATGCGGCGGCGGGCGGCCAGACATGGCGCCGGCTGCAATTCTTCTTCGACACCAAATTGCATGTGCGGCTCGAGTCGCTCATCGTGCTCGCCATCCTGTGCGCGACGATGACCGTGTTGTCGCCCTATTTCCTGTCGGTCAGCAATTTCCTCAACATCCTGCTCGCCACCTCGACCATCGGCGTGCTGGCCATCGGCGCCACCCTGATCCTGAGTTCGGCCGGCCTCGATCTGTCGCTCGGCTCGGTGCTGGGCCTGTCCGGTGTGGCCGGCGCCTACTTGTGCGTCGAGTTGGAGCTGCCCTGGTTCATGGCCATCCTGGGCGCGCTCGGGGCGGGCGCGCTTGCCGGCTATATCAACGGCCAGCTCATCACCCGCACCCGCATTCCGGCTTTCATCGTGACGCTTGGCATGCTGGGGATTGCCCGCGGCGTGGCCCTGATCATCGCCCCCAATGGCGGCGCGATCTATGGGCTGCCGGAGGCCGTGATCTATCTGGGACAGGGCCGGCCCGCAGGCATTCCGGCACCCGTCATCATCCTTCTTCTCGTGGCGGTTTCCGCGCATTACGTGCTGGCCTATTCGCGCTTCGGGCGGCATACGCTGGCGATCGGCGACAAT
>JANMQL010000390.1:0-7194 GCA_031370475.1 Hyphomicrobiales bacterium
CACGACGCTGGCGGCGGTCCTGGCTTTTCTCAACGATCCGAGCCGCAAGATCCTGACGATCGAAGATCCGGTCGAATATCAGGTCGAAGGCGTCAACCAGATTCAGGTCAGGCCCGATATCGGGCTCACTTTCGCCAGCACGCTGCGCTCGCTCCTGCGCCTCGATCCCGACATCATCATGGTGGGCGAGATGCGCGATGCCGAGACGGCGCGGATCGGCGTCAACGCATCGCTGACCGGCCACCTCGTGCTCACCACCCTGCACACCAATTCGGCGGCGGGCGCCGTCACCCGCCTGCTCGATCTCGAGGTGCAGGCCTATCTCATCGCCTCGACGCTGCGCTGCGTCGTGGCGCAGCGGCTGGTCAGGCGCCTGTGCACGAATTGCCGCCAGGAATATCACGGCTATCCCAATGCGCTGGCCGGCGTCGCCGCGGATGCGGGGCTGGTCGCGGGAAGCAAGATGAAACTGTGGAAGGCGGTGGGCTGCGATAATTGCGGCGGCACGGGCTATCACGGCCGCGCTGCGGTGTTCGAGCTCCTGGTGGTCGACGAGGCGATGCGGCGGCTGATCCGGCCCGATGTCAGCGCCGACGTCATCGCCAAGGCGGCGCGTAGCGCCGGCATGATTCCGCTGATCGCCGACGGCCTGGCGAAATGCCGCCAGGGCGTCACCACCATCGAGGAACTGACGCGCGTGGCGCTCGAGGCCTGATCCCCATGGCGAAGTTCCAATATTCGGCGATCCGGACCGACGGCGAACGAGTCAGCGGCGTGATGGAGGGCAGCAACAAATCCGCCGTTATCCGCAGGCTGGCCGAGCAGGGCCAGCACCCGATCGACGTGGCCGAAGCGGAGGCGCCAATTTCGCCGGCCCGCATTTTCAGTTTCGGCGGAGGGGCCGGTAGTGCCGCGGAAATTTCCACCTTCACCCGCGAGCTCGCCTGGCTGCTCAAGGCCGGCATGAGTCTCAACAACGCACTGGAAATCCTCGGCAGGGAGGCGTTTTCGGCGGGCTTCTCCGGGGTGGTCGCGGGCTTGCGCACCGATATCCGCAAGGGCCGCAGTTTTCACGAGGCGCTGGCCGCGACCGGCCTGTTCTCGCGCTATTTCGTCAGCATGGCCGAAGTGGGCGAAGCCAGCGGCACGCTGGCCCAGGTGCTGGAACGGGTGGCCACGACGCGCGACAAGGAACGCAAGATGCGCGGCCGCCTGGTTTCGGCGCTCACCTACCCCTCGCTGCTGGTGGCGCTGGCGGTGGGCGCGGTCAGCTTCATCATGGTGTCGGTGGTGCCGAGCATCAAGGACATGATCCTGGGGGCGGGGGCGCCGGTGCCGGATTCGGCGCGCGCCGTCATCGCCATGTCCGACTGGCTCATCGCCAATGGCCTGACGCTGCTGGTCGCCGTGCCGGTCGCCGCCCTGATTCTGGTTGTGGTGTTCGGCGGCTCGCGCATGCAGCAGATGCTGCGCGGCGTGGCGCTGCGCATTCCGCTGCTCGGGGCGCTCATGAAAAAGGCGGCGGTGATCGAGTTCTGCCGGGTACTTGGAACCCTGCTGGCGGCCGGCGTCAGCCTGCCGGAGAGCCTGAAGATGATGCGGCCGTCGATCGGCAACCGCGACATGGCGGCGGCCATCGGCGAGATGGAGATCGCACTGCGGCGCGGCGAGGACTTCATCGCGCCCCTGGAGCGCACCCGCATCTTCCCCAAGCTGCTGGCGCGCATGCTGAAAGTCGGCAACGAAACCGGCAATCTGACACCCAGCGTGCTGCAGGTCACCGACATCCTCGAAGACGAGCTCGAGCGCGCCGTCGACCGCAGCCTGACGATCCTTGAACCCGCCATAATTTTGATGCTAAGTGCCGCCGTCGCCTTCATAATTGTATCGCTGATGAGCGCAATCATCAGCATTAACGATCTGGCTATCTAGCATTGGCAGCATGAACGAAGACACATGCACGAAACTGCGACGGGCGCGTTGGCGGCGGCGGAACTCCTCCGGCGAGGCCGGCTTCACGCTGGTCGAATTGCTGGTGGTTCTGGTGATCCTGGTGCTGCTGGCCTCGATCATCGGGCCGCGCGTCATCGGCTATCTGGGCTCCTCGCGCACCAAGACGGCGAAAGTGCAGATCGAAAGCCTGGTCACTTCGCTGGAACTCTTTCACATCGATATCGGACGCTATCCGGCCACCAACGAGGGGCTTGAGGTTCTGGTAAAACCGTCAACCAAGCTAGCGGGATGGAGCGGCCCTTACATCACCAAGGGCTCGATCCCGCTCGATCCCTGGGGTCAGCCCTATCGCTACGAGTCGCCGGGCAAGAAGGGTTCCTTCGACCTCTACACGCTCGGCCGGGACGGCAAGGAAGGCGGCAGCGATGAGGATTCCGACGTCTGGAATTGAAGCGCGTCGCCGCTCCGCCGGTTTCACGCTGGTCGAACTGCTGGCCGTGCTCGCCATACTGGCCATCGCCGTCGTCGCCATTTCCTATGGCGGCAGCCGATCCGTCGATGCCGCCCGGTTCCGCGCCCTGATGGTCAAGACGGCGGCGTCGATCCGCGAGGCGCGGGCGCAAGCCATCCGCACGGCGGGGGAAAACGTCTTCGTCGTCGACCTCGGCCGCCGCCGCATGGGCGATCCCGATGGCGGCGAGGGGTTGGCTATTCCTCCCGACGTCGATGTCACCGCCGAGGTGGCGGCCTCCGAGCAATATCGCGACGGCTCGCTCGGCATCCGCTTTTACGGCAATGGCGGCTCGACCGGCGGCACCTTGCATTTCGTCTGGCGCGGCCAGAATTATCAAATCCTGGTCAATTGGCTGACCGGCAATGTCTCGATGGGCCATGGCTGAGGACCGCCGCCAGGCCGGCTTCACCCTGGTCGAGGCGATGTGCGCGCTGGCCATCGCCGCCATGGCGCTGGTGATCCTGTTCCGCGGCATGACCGGCAGCCAGACAGCGGCCCATTATCTCGAGCAGCATCTCGGTGCGCGAATTCTGGCCGAGGCCATATTGGACGACCAATTGCGCGAGACCGCGGTGGCGCCGGGAACTCACAGTGGAAGTTCCGGCATCTACCAATGGCAAGTGACCGTCGAGCCCGCCAGCGCGGGGGTGGCACGGCTGGCGCCGCGCGGTTGGCGGCTCTACCGCGTGGCGGTCGATCTTGCCTGGCAGCCACGCGGGCATTTCCAGCTCGATGTGCTGAAGCTCGGGAAATAGGCGATGGCAAATCTTCGCCGCGAGGCCGGCTTCACGCTCATCGAAATCCTGGTCGGGCTGGCCATCTCGTCGCTGATCATGGTGGGCCTGACCGCGGCGATGCGGACCATCGACATGGGCTGGAACCGGACAACGCAATCGGTCGAGCGCCAGGGGATGCTCTCCAGCGCCTTCCATGTGCTCGCCGGCGACGTCGCGCGCATCGAGCGGGCGGTGGCGAGCGGCGAAGGCGGGCAGGATTTCCTGTTCGCCGGCACGGCTTCCGAGGCGATCTATGTGCTGGCTGAGCGGCCGGGCAACAACCGGGCCGGGCTTTACTGGGTGCGTTTGCAGGTGAGAGGGCGCGATGGCGTAACCGAACTGGTGCGGACGCGGGCGCCCTTCGTATGGCGCAAGTACACGGTTTCCACTCTCGCCTGGGGGGACGATGTCATCCTGATGCGCGGTAATATCGCGGTGGAGTTGACCTACCGCTCGCCGCGGGCGGGCCTGAGAATCTGGTCGACCAATTGGCCGGCGTCGAACCGCCTGCCGGAGCAGATCAAGATCGAGATCACCGATCGCAAGACCGGCCTGTGGCTGGAACCCGCCATGGTCCTGACCCTGCAGATCGACGCGGAGGCGGCCTGTTTCAATGTCGAGTCAGCCGCCTGCACGATGCGGACGGAAGGGGCTCTCACCGGCGGTACAAAGCGATGAACAGGGCGAGACCGGCTAGCAGCGAGCGCGGCATGATCCTGGTGGTCGTGCTGTGGACGGTCGCAATGATGACCGTCGTGGTCGTGGCGCTCAGTGTTTACGCGCAACGCAGCCTGTCGCTGGCCTCGGTCGAGACAAGCCGGCTGCGCACCGAAATGGCGCTCAAATCCGGCGTCGAGGCGGCCGGCGCCATGATTCTCGGAACCAAGCCCAATCTGCGGATATTCTTCGAGGGCAAGCCGGTGCGTGTCGATCTGGGCGGCGGGCAGCTTGCCGATATCGGCGTCCGCGATGCAACCGGTCTCATCGATATCAACCGGGCCCAGGCACCGCTTCTGGCGGGCCTTGCGGCCCGCGTATCGGGACCGGCTGCCACTTCCCGGAAGGTCGTCGAGGCAATCGTTGCCTGGCGGGAACGGAATGGTGGAGACGAAAAAAAGAAACCCACCACACAGGACGAGTCCGGTGAGGAGGGTGGCAAGAAGCCGGAGGAGCCGCCGCCGGTGTTTTTCTCGCTTGCCCAGCTTTACGGCATCGACGGGACCGACCGGGCTGTCCTCGACAAATTGCTGCCCTTTATCTCCCTCTACAGCCATGGCGGCCGCATCAATCCAATGGCGGCGCCGGAACCGGTTCTGCAAAGCGTGCCGGAGATGGAGGCGGGCGACATCGCCAAGCTGATCGAGGCCCGGGTCCGCCGCGACGGGGAAAACCCGGAAGTGCAGAACATTCTGGCCAAATATGAGAATTTTCTAACGGGGGAGGAAAGCTCCGTTTACCTTGTGACGGTAAAGGCCATATCGGGCGGCGGCCTGATCGCGGGCAGCCGTCTCGAGGCCACAATTGTGCTCGATACAGGCGGCACGGTGCCTTTCCGGGTTCTAGCCTGGTCGTGGTAAAGACAGGTTCGGTGTATATGAGCGACGTACCGGCGATCGATCGATACGATAATTCCGCAACGCGGCAAGTGCTGGCCCTGGGCGGGCGCCTGGCGCGGCGGACGGCGAGCTATATCGATGCACTCATTGCCGATATCGCCGATGATTCCGGCGCCGCTGCCGCCTGGCAACATCTTATTCATCTGGGAAGCGGCGAGGCCCAGGTTTATGGCCGCAGCCGGGCGGGCGGGCCCGAACTCATCGGCAGTTTCGCCGGTGCCATTCCGGCCGGTCTGGCGCAGAGGCTGGCCGGCGCCAGCAAGCGCATTCAGCTCCGCCTCGGGTGCGAGCGGGCCGTGGTCAAGACTTTGTCGCTGCCGGAGGGCGCGCGCGATGTGCTCGCCGCCGTCGTCCGCAACAAGGTGGAAAGCCTGGCGCCTTGGCCGCTTGAGGAGGCCATCTGGGGCTATCGCGAGACGGCCGAAAACCAGCCGGGCCACATCGGCGTCGAAATCGGTATCGCCAGCCGCAGAAATATCGACGCGCTGCTTGCGGCGCTGGCGCAAAACGGCATCAATGCCGACCGCCTCGACATTGCCGCCACGGCCCTGGCTGGCGACGGCATCGCCATCGATTTCCACAGTGCCGCCCGCCTTGAGCGGGCGCGGCAATGGGTCCTGCGGACGCTGGCCGCCGCCGTGGCCGTGGCCGCGGTCGCGGGCGGCTTCGGACTCTATATGGCGCTTGCAACGCAGGCGGAACTGAGCGCCGTCGAGCAGCGCAGCGAAGAATTGAGGAAAGTCCTGGCGGGCGGGCCGGGTGGCGCCGGCGCCGGCGGTAAGCTGGCATTCGCCAACGCGGTTCATGCCCGCAAGCAGACCGAGCGCCCGCTGATCGCCATTCTCAACTCGCTCACCGGGCTTATCCCCGACGGAATCTTTCTGGATGGTCTCGATTACGAAAATAACACCGTGACACTGACCGGCCGCGGCACCGGCGCTTCCGACGTGATCGGGCGGCTTGAGGCTTCCGATGTTTTCGCCGCCGCTGCCTTTTCCTCCGCCACCCAGCGAGATCCCGACAGCGCCGCGGAAATATTCAGCATCTCCGCCACCATCGAAGCGCCGGGAGCCCAGCCATGACGCTTCCTGGCACCAAGATCGTGTTGTCGAGAGCCGGGGCCATGGGGCTGGCGATGGCGGCCGGCGCGGTTGTGCTCTTGGCAATCGCCGCCAGCCTGCCGTATTTCTGGCATTCGGCGATCGTCGCGCAGTTGTCGGAGAGCCGCGAACTCCTGACGCTGATCGAATCCAAGTCCCGCACCGCGGCGAACCGCAAGGGCGCAGTCTTGACGCCCGCGGACGATATCGCGCCGCTGTTCGTCACCGGCGGAACGGCGGGCCTGGCGCTAGCCGAATTGCAGCGGCTGGCGGGAACGCTGGCGGAGCAGAATGGCCTGGTGGTGGAGCGTACCCAGCCATTGCCCGCCGAGGAAAAGAATGGCGCCGCCACTTTGCGGCTGGAGATCGAGACCAGCGGATCGATCGAAGGCCTGCGCGGATTTCTGCACGGCCTGGAGACCGGAACGCCGCTGATTTTCGTGCGCAGTGCCCATATTTCGGCTGGTTCGGCGGAGGCCGACGCCGGCGGCAGCCTGCCGTCGGAGCGCCTGTCGGTACGCCTTGAACTGGAAGCCTATGGCTGGTGGGAGGCGTCTCAATGAAGAACCGCCGGCTGCTTCTGCTCGGGGTCTGTGCCGCGGTGCTTGCCGTCTATGCCGTCTGGTCGGGAGCGGCGGGAACCTTGGCGGCTTTGGTGGGCGGCGGCAACGCAACTGCAATCGCCGACGCGCCGCTGCCGCAGGTTGCCGAAAACAAGACGCCCGCCGAGCCGGCCCCCCTCAATCCGCTGGCCGGCATTACCGTCGATGCATTCGGCGAAATCGTCGAACGGCCGCTGTTCAATCCCACCCGCGCGCCGCAGCCGGTGGAAGAGAGTGCGCCGGCGCAGGTTGCCGAGCCGGTGGCGGCGCCGCCGCAGGATACGGCCAAGGCCCGGGATTTCACGCTGCTTGCCATCGCCATCGCCGGCGACACCAGGATCGCCATGGTGCGGTGGAACAAGACCAACGAGGTGTTTCACCTAAAGCAAGGTCAGTACCTCTCGGACTGGGAGCTGCAATCGGTCGGGGAGAAGGAAGTCACCATCGGCCGGGACGAAGAGTCGTTCGCGCTCAAGCTGTTTGAAGGCGCCCGCCCGGCCGGCATACGGCCGCCGGTGCAAGGCGATGGGGAGGAGGCGCCGACCGATCCCGGCGCTCAGGTCGAGGAGCAGCAGGACGTCAGCGAACCCGATCCGGCGCTCAATTCCAATTGAACGATTTCATCTTGGCGCG
>JANMQL010000405.1:0-11082 GCA_031370475.1 Hyphomicrobiales bacterium
GGCCGTCCATCACACGGTCAGCGGCAAGACGGGCGCGCTCAAGCTCGTCGAAATCCACCGCGAGGATATCGAGAGCCTGCCCGCCCTGATGGCGCTCATCCGCAAGGCCGCCCAATTCCGTTTCATCGTGTTCTGCGACGATCTCTCCTTCGATGCCGAGGATACCTCCTACAAGTCACTGAAGGCGGCGCTCGAGGGCGGCATCGAGGGGCGCCCCGATAACATGATCCTCTATGCCACCTCGAACCGCCGCCACCTGCTGCCGCGCGACATGATCGAGAACGAACGCTCGACCGCCATCAACCCTTCCGAGGCGGTACAGGAGAAGGTCTCGCTCTCCGACCGCTTCGGCCTGTGGCTCGGCTTCCACCATTGCTCGCAGGACGATTATCTCGAGATGATCGAGGCCTATGCGGCCCACTTCCGCCTCGCCGCCAAGCCGGATGCCTTGCGGGCCGGAGCCATCGAATGGTCGGCCACCCGCGGCAGCCGCTCGGGCCGCGTCGCCTGGCAGTTCATCCAGGACCTGGCGGGGAAGATGGGGCGGAAGCTGGAGGAATAATGCCGCCTCCAAATACCGTCATCCCGGCGAAAGCCGCTATCGGATTCACACATCTCTTGTGGTCCGCGTCTGTCGGAATTGGTTTTGGAAATTATCGAAAACGCCGCAAGAGTCGCCCTTCCCCCTCGCGGGGGAAGGTGGCGCGACCTAGCTACGCCGAAGCGAAGCTTCAGCTTCGCCAAGGCGAGAGCGCCGGATGAGGGGGCGCCTCCGCGAGTCGAACGGCCGGCATTTGGACTCGCTGCACTGCCCCCTCATCCGTCTCGCGCCTGCGGCGCGATCCACCTTCCCCCGCGAGGGGGAAGGGCGACGGAAGTTGTGCGATTCCGATAGCGGCTTTCGCCGGGGTGACGGACTTGGGGCCCTACCCCAACTCCTTCTCATATTTCGCCCATTCCTGCTGATTGCGGCCGACCGGCACCATGACCCATTGCCGGTAAGGCTCGCGCCGCTTCAGGGCCTCGAGCCATTCCAACAGGTGGGGAATGTCGGGCTTCATGCAGTCGAGCGCCATGTAGCGCCAGAAGATGCAGCCCATGACGATGTCGCCGAAGGAGAAACTTTCGCCGGCGAACCAGTCGTGCTGGGCGAGGTGGCGGTCGGCGATCTTCAGCGGCTCGACGATGGCGGTCTCGGCCGCGGCCACGGCGGCGGCGTCGCGCTTGTCCGGCGGCAGGCGCACATTGTTCCAGAAAATCGCCGAGACATGGGGATAGACCGAACTCTGCTGCCATTCCATCCATTGCTCGGCCCAGGCCAGCGACCTGTCATCGTGGGGGCGCAGGAGGCCGGCGCGATAGCGGGCCGCGAGATAGCGCACGATGGCGTTCGACTCGAACATCGTCACATCGCCGTCGAGAATGACGGGGATCAGCCCATTCGGATTCATGCGCAGAAAATCGGCATCGCGGTTGCCGCCGAAACTGCCGCCCACGGTTTCGCGGACAAAGGGAATGTCGAGCTCGGCCAGGGTCCACAGAACCTTCTGTACATTCACCGAACTGCGGCGGCCCCAGACTCTGATCATGGCGCAACTCCCTGACACGGCAAACATGACGCGGCGGCGCCAAAAAGCAAGAGCCCGGAATCGCTTCCGGGCTCCTGCCTTGCAGGGGGCCGTCCGGGAGATCAGTTGGAGGCGGTGGAGTCCGACAGATACTTGATCGGATCCATGGCCGTTGCACCCTTGCGTACTTCGAAATGGAGCTGCGGGCTCGACACCGAACCGGTCTGGCCGGCCTTGGCGATGATATCGCCGCGCTTCACCGTGTCGCCGCGCTTGACCAGCAGTTCGCTGGCGTGGGCATAGGCGGTCACCCAGCCGCCGTCGTGGCGGATCAGCACCAGATTACCGTAACCCTTGAGCTCGTTGCCGGCATAGGCGACGATACCGTTTTCGGCGGCGCGGATGGCGGTGCCTTCCGGCACGGCGATGTTGATGCCTTCATTCTTCAGGCCGTTGGGCTTGGAGCCGTATGCCGAAATGATCTTGCCGCGCACCGGCCAGCGCATGGCGGGCATGGCGGCATCGCCGGGAGCGGCGGCAAGCTGTTCGGTCTCGGCCGGAGCCGGTTCGGCCACGACCTTGTCTTCGGTCTTGGCCGGAGCGGTTTCCTCGGCCGGCACGGTTTCGGCCTGCTGGGGCTCGGAGGCGACGCCGGTCTTGCCCGGCAATCTCAGCGTTTGGCCGACTTTCAAGGTGGAATTGCGCGACAGGCCGTTGGCTTCGGCAATGGCATAGGGCGAGAGCGTAAATTTGCGGCCGAGGGAAAAGAGCGTTTCGCCGGCCACCACCGTATGGGTTCCGGATGCGGCGGCGGGTTTCCTGGTGGCGCCGGTCTGGGGCGCTTCAAGGGTGGCCTGCGGTGTAACCGCCTTGGCCACGCCGGGAATGCGGATCACTTGTCCGGGCTGCACCGAATAGGGCGGTGTCAGGCCATTGGCGGCGGCGAGCTGGGATACGGTGAGGCCGTTGGCCTTGGCGATGGAATAGAGCGTCATGCCCGGGGCAATGCGGATGGTGGATCCCTGCGGCACCGGCGCCGCCGCCGTCTGCTGCTTATAGAGCGGCGGTTGATAGGTGTCGTTGTTGCCGGGTTGGGCGACGGCGGCGCCGTTGAGGGGGCGCGAGGCGATGGTGTCGTCGCCGGAGCCGTCCTTCGGCACCGAGGCGGTATAAACCGGATCGGCATCGGAGGGGTTTTCGGAAAACCGGTCAGCGGCATTGGAACAGGCGGCCAGCAGGACGGCGGCGGCCACCGAAACCAGGTAATTCGCCTTCATGGCGCTGCGCACGGGGCTGGGAACGATAGTAAACATGCCGACACTCCAGGACAAACCAACAAGGCGAAAATGGACTGTTTAGGTTAACACCCGGTTAGTGCCGCGCCCTCCGCACGACTGCCGTGCAAGACTTATTCGACCACCACCAGGGCGCCGACTTCGACCCGCCCGTAGAGGTCGATCACCTCTTCATTGAGCAGCCGGATGCAACCCGACGACATGGCCAGGCCGATGCTGCGGGGCTGCGAGGTGCCGTGGATGCGGTATTCGCTGTTACCGATATAGATGGCGCGGGCGCCCAGGGGATTGTCGGGTCCACCGGGCATGAAATCGGGGATGGTGCGGCCGTGCCGGGCCTCGCGCTCGATCATTTCCTGCGGCGGGCGCCAGTCGGGCCATTCGGCCTTGCGCGAAACCACCGCCCTGCCCGACCAGGTGAAGCCTTCGCGGCCGACGCCGACGTTATAGGCGATGGCGCGGCCGTCAGGCAGCACGTAATAGAGCCGGCGCTCGTCGGTCTTGACCACCACCGAGCCCGGCGGCAGATCGGTTGAGAACTCGACGACGCGGCGCGAGGCTTCGCCATAGAGAACCGTGCTGCCCGGCAGCGCCGTGGACGCCTCGCTGGCGCCGATGCCGCCGCTGATCTCGAATGTGCCCTGGGCCGCAAGGGTTGGACCCGCGACAAGCAGCAGCATGGCCGCCGCCGCAATCAAATCGCCATAACGCATAAGCATACCCACCTCGGCGCAAATGCTCGCCGCCTCCGTCAGCATGCGGAGCGGCGGTTAATTCCCGCTTAAACTTCAGCACCCCCGCGGTGGCCGCCGAGGCGGCGCAACAGCGCGCGGGCGCTGCGATGTTCCACCGGATGAATCCAGCCGGGTGCCACCTCGGCAATCGGCTTCAGCACGAACTGGCGGAGCGTGATGCCGGGGTGCGGCAGTGTCAGCGATCCGGGCCGGCGCATGCGCCGGCCGTGATAGTCGAGAAGATCGAGATCGAGACTGCGCGGACCCCAGCGGATGCCGCGGCGGCGTCCAGCCTGACGCTCAATGGCATGCAGCCTGCGCAGCAGCGCCTCCGGCGGCATGTGCGTGGCGATCAGCGCCACGGCATTCACATAGTCCGGCTGGTTCTTTCTACCGTAGGGCGAAGTGACGATCAGCCGCGATGCGGCGAGAAGTTGTGTGCCGCTGCCGCCCAACTCACGCAAAGCGCGCAGCACCGTGTCGCGCGGCCTTCCCCAAGGTCCGATCATGTTGCTGCCGAGGCCGATCAGGATCATGTTTTTGCTTGTGAGGCGGAAAGCGAGCGCATAAACATCCGTTCGCATATTGCAGCAGGAGATTTCAATCATGAACTTCTATCCCGACGAACGCGTTGCTTTGTTCATCGATGGCGCCAATCTTTATGGCTGCGCCAAGGCCTTGGGTTTCGACATCGACTACAAGCGTCTGCTCGGTTTCTTCCGCAAACGGTCGCGGCTGGTGCGCGCCATCTATTATACCGCGCTGTTCGAGGACGCCGAGTATTCGCCGATCAAACCGCTGATCGATTGGCTTGATTACAATGGCTACAGGGTGGTGACCAAACCGGCCAAGGAATTCACCGACTCCATGGGCCGCCGCAAGATCAAGGGCAACATGGATATCGAGCTGGCCATCGACATGATGCAATTGGCCGAGAGCCTCGATCACATCGTGCTGTTCTCCGGCGACGGCGATTTCCGTCCGCTGGTGGCCGCCGTCCAGGCCAAGGGCCGGCGCGTCTCGGTGGTCTCGACTTTGACGACGCGGCCGCCGATGGTGGCCGACGATTTGCGGCGCCAGACCGATCAATTCATCGATCTGGCCGATTTGCGCGACGAGATCGGCCGCGATCCGGCCGAACGCGAGGTCCGCCAGCGCGAGCGGCCGTTCACGCCGCCGCCCGCCCCCAAGGAAAGCTTCGAGGACTTCGCCGACATTTGATGCTGGCGGTGCAGAAATTTCCCTTCTCCCCGCACCCAGTGCGGGGAGAAGGTGGCCAACGGCCGGATGAGGGGCCAGTGCCGCGTGGCGGTTTGACAGAATGACTCGTGGAGAGGCCACCCCTCATCCGCCCTCCGGGCACCTTCTCCCCGCCGCGAGCGGCAGGGAGAAGGGGGAATTTGGGACGGGTCTGCGCACCGTTGCCGCTGCGCCGTCGCGCGATTGCCCGCTGTGCCCGCGGCTGGCGGAATTCCGTAATGCGCAGCGCAAGACCTGGCCCGATTGGTTCAATGGGCCGGTGCCGTCCTTCGGCGATGCCCGGGCGCGGCTCCTGATCGTCGGCCTGGCGCCCGGCCTCAAGGGCGCCAACCGCACCGGCCGCCCCTTCACGGGGGATTTCGCCGGTGAATTGCTCTATGGCACGCTGATCAAGTTCCGACTGGCCAGCGGCGAGTTCCGCGCCGATCCCGATGACGGGCTGCGCCTCGTCGACACATTGATCACCAATGCGGTGCGCTGCGTGCCACCGGAAAACAAGCCGCTGCCCGCCGAAATCAAGACCTGCAACGGCTTTCTCAAAACCCAGATCGCGGCGCTTCCGGCGCTGACGGCGATCGTCGCACTGGGCCGCATCGCCCATGACGCGGTGCTCGCCGCACTTGCAGCGCGCAAATCGCTCAGTCCCTTTGGCCACGGCGCCGTCCACGATCTCGGCGGCGTCAAGCTTTTCGACAGCTATCACTGCTCGCGCTACAACACCAATACCGGCGTGCTCACAACGGCGATGTTCGAGGCGGTGTTCGCGGCGGTCAGGGCTCACATGGATGCGAGCAAGGCCAGAACTTCTTCCGCATCGCGCTCGGGAACCGCCACCGGATAGCGCACGCCGGCAATGACGCCGTCGCGGACGATCAGCGTCAGCCGCTCGAGATAATCAACACCGCCGGTCTCGAACATGGGCAGGCCGAGGGCGCGCGAGAATTGCCGGGCAGCGTCGGAGAGCAGCGGGAACGGCAGCCGGCATCGCACGGCGAATTCGCGCTGCCACTCCGTATCCTGCAAAGCGAGGCCGAAAACCGCGGCGTGCAAGGCGCGAAATTGTCCGTAGGCGGAGGAATAGGCGAGCGCCTGGGGCGTCGAGCCATGGGCGCCGGCGATCTCGTCCCAGCCGGGCGGATTGGGCAGGCCAGGGCGGCCGCTCCACGGATAGCAGAAGATGACGGCGCAGCCCTTCATTCGCGCCGGCATTTCCACGATACCGCCGGTCGATGGCAACGCCACATCGGGCAGGCTGCGGCCGGCGAGATGGCGCACCGCCTCAGCCCTTCTCGCGCATGATGCGGGCTCGCTCGCGGTCCCAGGAACGCTCCTTGATGGCCTCGCGCTTGTCGTGCAGCTTCTTGCCCTTGGCGAGCGCGATATCGACCTTGGCGCGGCCGCGCGGATTGAAGAAAAGCTTGAGGGGTATGATGGTCAGGCCCTCGCGCTGCACGCCGTTGGCGAGCTTGGCGATCTCCTTGCCGTGCAGCAGCAACTTGCGCGGCCGCTTGGGATCGTGATTGAAGCGGTTGGCCTCGCGGTATTCCGGGATGTTGCAATTCAGCAGAAAGAGTTCGCCGCCCTTCATCGCCGCATAGGATTCGGCCAGGGTGGAGCGGCCGGCGCGCAGCGACTTTACCTCGGAACCCTTGAGCTCGATGCCGGCCTCAAAGGCCTGGAGGATTTCATAGTCGAAGCGGGCCCGCCGGTTATCGGCGACGACCTTGATGCCCGCAAGCTTGCGTGCGGTCTTGGCGCCTCCGCTTCTGGCCGACATTTCAGTTCAGCAATCCCGCATGCATCATGGCGTCGCGCACCGCCTTCTTGGCCGGCTCGCCGACCGGAACCATCGGCAGGCGGGCTTCCGCCGCGCACAGGCCCAGGAGGCTTGCGGCATATTTGACCGGGCCGGGGCTGGTCTCGACGAACAGCGCGTGGTGCAGCGGCATCAGGCGGTCCTGCAGCTTCAGCGCCTTGAGGTAATCGCCCTTGAGGGTTGCCTCCTGGAATTCGGCGCACAGCCGCGGGGCGACATTGGCGGTCACCGAAATACAGCCCACCCCGCCATGGGCGTTGAAGCCCAATGCCGTTCCGTCCTCGCCGGAAAGCTGGATGAATTTCTCACCCGAAGCGAGGCGCTGGCGCGACGGCCGGGTGAGATCGGCGGAGGCATCCTTGGTGCCGACGATATTGGGAAAATCCTTGGCCAGGCGGGTCAGGGTCTCCACCGAGATATTGGCGACCGTGCGGCCCGGCACGTTATAGACGAAGATCGCAATGTCGACGGCCTCGGCGATCGCCTTGAAATGGGCGTATATGCCGTCCTGGGTCGGCTTGTTGTAATAGGGAACCACCACCAGGGCGGCATCGGCGCCGGCCTTCTTGGCGTGTTCGGTATAGTCGATGGCCTCGGCGGTCGAGTTGGAACCGGTTCCGGCAATGACCGGCACCCGGCCCTTGGCCTCGGCGATGCAGATTTCGGTGACCCGCTTGTGCTCTTCCGGCGTGAGCGTGGGCGATTCGCCCGTGGTGCCCACCGGCACCAGGCCGTGACTGCCCTCCTTGATCTGCCAGGCGACAAATTTCCGGAACGCCGCTTCGTCAACCTTGCCATCCTTGAAAGGGGTGATCAGGGCGGGATTTGAACCTTGAAACTTCACTTGGAGACGCTCCGGTAATAAGTTGGTAACCTTCGGGTGGCTACTTAAACGTGTCGCAGCCCGAAAAGCTGTGCCACAATAGACGTTAGCCGGAGGAGCGGCAAGCGCTCCGGCGGAGAGAATATGGGGTAGATAAAGACCTATGCAGGGACGCTCACTTGCCCGCATCGCATTGACGGCCTTTGTCGCGGCGGCGGCGATGGCCGTCGCGCCGCTGGTCTTCACCGCGCCTCAGGCCATTGCCGCGCCCCAGGTCTCACAGCTTGTAATCGATGCGGTCAAGTTGGCGCTCAAGGGGGATTTCATCGAAGCCGCGGCGCTCGCCAGGCGCTCGGGCGATCCGGCGGCGATCAAGCTGGTCGAATTGCTCTATCTTCGCGACCATTCCGATGAGGCCGGTCATGCCCGGGTCATGGCGTTTCTCGCCGCCGCTCCCAAGTGGCCACTGACCGAAACGCTCGCCAGGCGGGCCGAACAATCGCTCTATTCCGACCGGGAACCGGCCGATGTGATTCTGGCGCATTTCGCCACGCACCAGCCGGTGACGCCGGAAGGCGCGCTGGCGCTCGCCCGCGCCAAACTCGCCAGCGGCGACGAGGCGGCGGCACGCAAGCTGGTTCAGCAGGTGTGGAGCAATCCGGAAATCGACGCCGGACTTGAAAAATCCATCGCCTCGGAATTCAAATCGCAGCTCGGCACCGCCGATCATCGGCGCCGCCTGTGGCGCCTCATCTACGCCCAGGAAACCGTTGCCGCGCTCCGCCATGCCAAGCGGCTCGGCGCCGATTACCAGAAGGCGGCGAAAGTCGCCCAGTCGCTGATGCGCGGCGAGGCCGGGGCCGAAAAGCAGTATGCAAGCCTCGCCAAGTCCATGCGCGAGGAACTGGCGATGAAATACGCGCTCGTCCGCTATTACCGCCTGAAGGAGAAAATCGCCAAAGCGCGGGACGTCCTGGCGGGCGTGCCGGGCGACGCCGCGGCGATGGGCGATGCCGAAGCCTGGTGGGTGGAGCGGCGCTTCGTGGTGCGCCGCTCGATCGGCGTCGGCCAACGCGACGGCGTCAAGATCGCTTATCGCATCGCCAAGGCACACGGCCTGGCCCGCGGCGGTTCCGCCGTCGAGGGCGAATTCCTCGCCGGCTGGATTGCGCTGCGCTCGCTCGACAACCCGGCAACGGCACTCAAGCATTTCACGAAACTCGACGAGATTGCGCCCTCGCGCACCGAAAAGGCGCGGGCCAAATACTGGCTGGGCCGCACCCTCGCCGAACTCGGCCGCAAGGACGAGGCGCGTGCCGCCTATCGCGCCGCGGCGCAATATTCCACGGTCTATTACGGCCAGCTGGCGCGCGAAAGAATCGGCCTCGGCAAGGTGCCGGAGGAGATTGAGAACGGCCAGGCGAGCCCCGCCGCCCGCGCCAGAGTGGACGGCGACGAAGTGGCGCGCGCCTTCGAGATGGTTTCGCGGGCTGGAGGCAAGACCGAACTCGGCATGTTCGTCTGGGCCTTCGCCGGCCGCTTCGACACGACAGACGACATGAACGCGGCGGCGAGCCTGGTCTGGGACGAGGGCGGACCGACCATGGCGGTGAGGCTCGCCAAGGCGGCCGCAACCCGCAATCTCGACATCGACTATTGGTCCTATCCGGTGAAGGCGCTGCCCGACTGGAACCAGATGGGCAAGCCGGTCGAACGCGCCCTGGTCTACGGCCTGTCGCGGCAGGAAAGCGAATTCGATCCCCTGGCCGGCAGCACGGCGGGGGCGCAAGGGCTGATGCAGATCATGCCGGCGACGGCCCGGCTCATCGCCAAGGCCCATGGCGTCTCCTACAAGAAATCGAAGCTCACCGCCGACCCCGCCTACAATGTGAGACTGGGCGCCGCCCATCTCGGCGATCTGATCGAGAATAACGGCGGCTCCTATGTGCTGACGCTGGTGGCATACAATGCCGGGCCGCGCCGGGTGCGCGAATGGCTCGCCGAGTATGGCGATTTGCGCAAGGGCGAGATCGATCCCGTCGATTGGGTGGAATCGATCCCGTTCCAGGAAACCCGGCAATATGTGCAAAAGGTCTTGCAGAACGTCCATGTTTATCGCTCGCGGCTGGCGCCGGGAACGGTGATATCGATGACGGCGGATCTGAGACGCGGCGTACCGGCGACGCTGACGATGGCCGAGGCGGCCGAGGCGCGCTCGGCCATGTGCGCCGGATCGTCGATCGCCGCCCTGATCACCAGTTGCGAATGAGGCGATGGAGTTCCGCGAACTCCGCTTCTCTTCCGCCGACGGCCTTACCCTCTATGCGCGCGATTACGGGCCCGAGCGCGGCGGCCCGGTCCCCCTGCTCTGCCTGCCGGGCCTGACCCGCAACGCCAAGGATTTCGGGACGATCGCGCCGCGCCTGGCCGTCTCGCGCCGCATTCTCTGTCCGGATTTTCGCGGCCGCGGCCGCTCGCAATATGCCGCCGATCCAACCACATACCGGCCCGAGGTGGAACTGGCCGACACGATCGCGCTGCTCGACCGGCTGGGCGTGGGGCGCGCCGCGGTCATCGGCACCTCGCGCGGCGGCATCGTGGCGATGGCGATGGCGGCCAAACATCCCGAGCGCCTGGCCGGCATATTGTTCAACGACATCGGCCCGAGGATCGAGCCGGACGGATTGCTCCGTATACGGAGCTATCTGGGCCGGACGCCGGCGTTCAAGTCCTGGGCCGAGGCGATCGCCGGCTTGCGCAAAATCCACGCCGGTTTCGGGACGCTGACCGATGCCGAGTGGCTGGCCTTCGCGCGCCGGGTCTTCCGCGACGCGAACGGCATTCCCGTTGCCGACAGCGATGCGGCGCTGGCCGTCACCTTTCCCACCGCCGATGACATCGCCCAGGGAAAGGTGCCCGAACTGTGGTCCCTTTTCGAGCTCACCGCGGGACTTCCCGTGACGATCCTGCGCGGCGCCAATTCCGACCTGTTGAGCGAGGCCACGGTTGCCGCCATGCTGGCGCGTCACGGTTCGGCGGAGGCGGTGACGGTCGCAAATCGCGGTCATGTTCCTTTTCTTGACGAGCCCGAGGCCTTCGCCGCCATTGAGCGCTGGCTCGCCATAGTCGATAGGCGGGAGAATACGCAATGAGACGATTTTATTCGACGGCCTTGGCCTTGGCCCTGTCGCTGGCTTATCCGCCGGCAATCGCTCTGGCGGGAAATTCCGGCGAAAGCTGTTCATGCAAACATCTCGAAAGCTTGCAGCAGGAGCTTGAGAATGCGCTTTATGAAGCCAAGTTCTTCGCCGAACTGTCGAGCGAATTGAAGAAGCTGGAAGATGACTTGAACAAGAAAAAGAGCGATCCCAATAACGAAGACGCAGACGTCGTGGTCAAGAGCCGAACTAAAGCCAAGTGGGATCAAATCAAATCCGGCAAATTCCGGCTGCCGCATCCCCAGGTGACTGGTTACACCGGTCCCGAATCAGTCGACATGCCTTACGGATCCTGCGCGCAAAATGCGAGCGATCTCAGGGCGCTCGAGACCGGCGCGTCCTGCAAGGAGATTGCCGAGATTACGTTG
>JANMQL010000031.1:0-4554 GCA_031370475.1 Hyphomicrobiales bacterium
TGCGCGCCACCATGTCCTGCGGCAGCTTGCTTCGATCGTCAGTCTCGAAGAGACGTTTCAGTCCCCGGTGGCGGAAATTAACAATCATCGCATAAGAACAAATGTAAACCGTCAATTTACATTTGTCAATCAGGCCGCCAGCAGGCTCTCGAACAGCGGCCGGCAATCGGTCTTGCCGTGCAGGGGCTCGATCATGTTTTCGGGATGGGGCATCATGCCGATGACATTGCCCGCCTCGTTGACGATGCCGGCGATGTCGGCGATGGCACCGTTAGGGTTGGTTCCCTCGGCATAGCGGAAAACCACACGGGCCTCGCCTTCGAGGCGGGCCAGGGTTTCGGCATCGCAGATGTAATTGCCCTCGCCATGGGCGACGGGGCAGGAGACGATGGCGCCCGCGCGCATCTTGTTGGTGAAGAAGGTGCGGTTGTTATCGATCCTGAGCTTCACTTCGCGGCAGACGAAGCGCAAATCCGCATTACGCACCAATGCGCCGGGCAGGAGGCCCGCCTCGGTGACGATCTGGAAGCCGTTGCAGACGGCGAGAACCTTGAGTCCCTTCAGGGCCTTGGCGCGGATATCGGACATGATGGGCGAGCGCGCGGCGATGGCGCCGCAGCGCAGGTAATCGCCATAGGAGAAGCCGCCGGGGATGACGACGAGATCGAGTTTGGGGAGTTCGGTATCGGTGTGCCAGACGGAGAGGGGCTTGGTGCCGGTGATGGCGTCAAGCGCCAGCATCATGTCGGTTTCGCGATTGATGCCGGGGAAGACGACGACGGCGGATTTCATGGTGTTGTCCTCACCCTGAGGAGCACCGCCGCAGGCGGTGCCTCGAAGGGGTTGGGTGGGCCGGACTCGCTGCCGATGCTTCGAGGCTCGCCTTCGGCGAGCACCTCAGCATGAGGGCGGTGGTCAATGCCGGGGAAGACGATAACGGCGGATTTCATGTCAGGGGATGGTCCACCAAACCGGCGCGCTGTTCGAGCCGGTCCAGCCGAAGCTCAATGCGGTCAAGCCGCCGGTTCGTTCCGGCCTGGCCCTCCTCAAGATTGGTGACGCGCACCTTGATGTCCCGCACGTCGAACTTCAGCTGCGACAGATCCCCCTGCATCTGCTTGAGGACTTCGTAAATCAGCTCATTGGTGACTTCGACCATCGGAACCTCTAGGCGAGTTCTATATCGTAATTCTCGATCACGGTATTGGCGATGAGCCGGTCGCACATGGATTTGGCGGCGGCCATGGCGCGGGCCCGGTCGGTTTCGGCGAGATCGATCTCGAAATATTTGCCCTGGCGGACATGCTCGACGCCGGCAAAGCCGAGAGAGGAGAGCGCCCCCTCGATGGCTTTCCCTTGCGGATCGAGGACGCCCTTCTTGAGGGTGACTTTGATCCTGGCCTTGATCACGGATCGCTCTTCACCAGCTTGGGACGGGTGCGCTCGGGCTGTTCGCCGGGGCCGATGATGCCGAGGCGGCGGGCCACTTCCTGGTAAGCCTCGACCAGGCCGCCCATGTCGCGGCGGAAACGGTCCTTGTCGAGCTTGTCGTTGGTCTTGATATCCCACAACCGGCAGCTATCGGGGCTGATCTCGTCGGCCAGCACGATGCGCATCATGTCGTTCTCGTAAAGCCGGCCGAACTCGATCTTGAAATCCACGAGCTTGATGCCGATGCCGAGGAACAGGCCGGTCAAAAAATCGTTGATGCGGATCGACATGTGCATGATGTCGTCGATTTCCTGGGGGCTGGCCCAGTTGAAGGCGGTGATGTGCTCCTCCGACACCATGGGATCGCCGAGCTGGTCGTTCTTGTAGCAGAACTCGATGATCGAGCGCGGCAGGGCCTGGCCCTCCTCGAGGCCGAGGCGGCGCGACAGGGAGCCGGCCGCGACATTGCGGACCACGACCTCGAGCGGAATGATCTCGACCTCGCGCACCAGTTGCTCGCGCATGTTGAGGGAGCGGATAAAATGGGTGGGCAGGCCCACCTCGTTGAGCTTGGTGAAGATGAATTCGGAAATGCGCTGGTTGAGCACGCCCTTGCCCTCGATCACCGCCTTTTTCTGGGCGTTGAAGGCGGTGGCGTCGTCCTTGTAGTGGACAATCAGGGTGCCGGGCTCGGGGCCCTCGTAGAGAATCTTGGCCTTGCCTTCGTAGATACGGGTGCGCCGGCTGTTCATCTGTATGATCCTCATCGATACCCTTACCTACCTTCGCCCAGCATAGACCGCGAAGGGCAGTGACACCACCAATGTAGCGAAAACGCGGCGAGTCGTAAGGCGCGCGCCCCGGAACCGGGGGGCTATTACAGGAACCTGTTGCGGCGCACAATGGGCGATGGGACGTTGATTTGACGCGTTGCACTGGCTATCTCAGGCCTTAGGGAGCCAACAGGAGATTTGCATGACCACGTTCGACAAGCGCGAGGAAGGCTTTGAGAAGAAATTCGCCCTCGACGAGGAGCAGAAGTTCCGGGCCATGGCGCGGCGCAACAAGCTTCTGGGCCTGTGGGCGGCGGAGAAAATTGGGCTGACGGGGGCCGCCGCCGAGGCCTATGCCAAGGATGTGGTGATGGCCGACATGGCGGAGGCGGGCGACCATGACGTGTTCCGCAAGCTCAGGGCCGATTTCGACGCCAAGAAGGTCGTCCAGTCGGACCATCAGATCCGCCGCACGATGGACGAATTGATGCAAACGGCGGTGGACCAGATCAAGGCGGGCAAGTAGGTGGCGGCCGCCCATTTCGACCTGCGGGCGAGGCTGGCCGGGCCCGAGCCTTTGCTGTTTTCATGGATGTCGATGCCGGGCGGCCAACTGGCCGGGCAAATGGCGAGGCTGCCGATCGAGGGCGTGTGCCTCGACATGCAGCACGGCATGATCGGCTTTTCCGACGCGGTGCCGATGATCGCGGCGATCAACGGGGCGGGGCGCCCGGCAATCGTGCGCATCCTGTGGAACGAGCCGGGGCTGGTGGGCCAGGTGCTCGATGCGGGGGCCGTGGCGGTGATAGCACCCATGATCAACAGCAAGGCCGAGGCCGAGGCGCTGGTCAGGGCCGCGAAATATCCGCCCATGGGGGCGAGGAGCTGGGGCGGCTACACGGCGTTGCAGGCCTCGGGGCTGACGCCTGGCGAATATCTGGCCCAGGCCAACAAGCTCACGCAGGTTTTTGCCATGATCGAGACCGAGCAGGCGCTCGACCGGGTGGACGAGATCGCATCGGTCAAGGGCCTCGACGGCTTGTTCGTGGGGCCGAGCGATTTGTCGATCACGCTGTCGAAGGGGGCGGGGATCGACAAGACGGGGCCTTCGACGCTTGCCGCCATGCAGAAGATCGCCGCGGCGGCGGGACGCAACAAGCTGGTGGCGGGGGCCTTCGGCGGCAGCGCCGATGTGGTGCAGGCCTACCTCAAGCTCGGCTACCGCTTCATCGCGGCCGGCGTCGATGCCGACATCCTGCAGGCGGGGGCCGCGGCGCTCGTCAAGGCGATCAAGGGCGTTTGACGGGGGCGGGCTTTCGGGGGAAACTGAGACGGTCATGGATCAGCGCGCGCCCCTCATCGCCGGCCACGAGGCCATTCTCGACAAGCTTGCCGACATCGCGCTGGCGGCCGGCGGGCTGGCGGCGCAGACCGACAAGTATTTCACCAATACCAGCCGCATCGTGGCGGCCAACGGCGATGCGGAAGTCACCTTCGCGGTGTTCATGCGAAGGCGCGTGGTGGCGGCACTCGAGCCCACCATCAGGCTGGTCAAGCGCTTTGTGCCGGAAGCCCGCATAGGGCGCTTCTACGAGGAAGGCGACATCGTGCCTTCGGAAAGCAAGATGCTGGAGATCACCGGCTCGATGGCGAAGCTTTCGGAGGTCGAGACGCTGCTCTTGCAGAAGACCGGCTTTCCCTGCGTCTCGGCCAACAACGCCTATGAAATGTGCCGGGCCATTCCGGCGGCGGCCTTCCTCGACAAGCATGCGCGCCACGCCAGCGGGGCGGAGATGAACATTCTCGCCGCCTATGGCGCGGCGGTGGGCAGCGCCGCGGCGAAGCGCGCCGATCCGGCGGTCAAGGGATTCATCGGCTCGTCGCAGGACCTGACGGCGCCGTTCTTCGGCTCGAACGGCGGCATGGGCACCATGCCGCATTCGCTGGTGGGCTATACGGGCGGCGACGTTCTCGAAGCGATGAAGCTGTTCGCCCGCAACATTCCGGAGGCCGAGACGCTGGTGGCGCTGGTCGATTACACCGGCGACGAAGTGACGGATTCGCTGCGCTGCGCCAAGTGGTTCTACGAGGAAGCGAAGCTCGACGCCCGGGGCAAGCGCTTCGGCATCCGGCTCGACACCCATGGCGGGCGCTTCGCCGAAGGGCTCGATTACGAAAAATCGGTCGATACCGTCGGGCACTGGCTCGGCATCCATGGCGAATACAATATCGTCGAGCAGGTGCTGGGCGGGCGCGCCTTCCAGCTCGATCCCAACAATATCCTGGTCGACAAGGTGCGCCGCATCCTGTTCGGCAAGGGCGTGTCGGTCGCTTCCATCATCCATGCGCG
>JANMQL010000053.1:0-4476 GCA_031370475.1 Hyphomicrobiales bacterium
GTCGGTGGATTTGCCGCCGGTGCGCCGCTTCCGCCGCAACATCACGATAAGGTTCGGCTATTGGCTGCACCGGCGCCGGCCCGGCCTGGCGCGGCGTTTCGGCTATGGCGCGCCGCGCCACGGCAAGAAGCATTGAGCCAATGGAGGCCTCGCCCGGAATCGAACCGGGGTGCAAGGATTTGCAGTCCTCTGCGTAACCACTCCGCCACGAGGCCCTGGCGCGGGCTTATAGTCGAAGCAAATCCCTGAAACAACCGGCAGATTCCGGCGCTCGCGAAAGCTGTGGCCTGTGGCCGTCCGGCAATAGACTTGGGGTGGGGCATTGGCTATCACAAACAAAAAACCGAAAAACGATTCCGAGCAGGGAAGCGATGACCGATTTCGACATGGCCCGCGCCAACATGGTGGAATCCCAGGTGCGGCCCAACGGCATCACCGATCACCGCATCATCGCGGCGATGGCGGAAATTCCGCGCGAGAATTTCGTTCCGGCCGGAAGGCGCGACATCGCCTATGTCGACGACGATATCGAGATCGCCGCCGGCCGCTATCTGACCGAGCCCATGGTCTTCGCCCGTCTCGTGCAACTCGCTGAAATCAAAGCCGAAGACAAGATTCTGCATGTGGGGGCTGCGAGCGGCTATGGCACCGCCGTTCTGGCGCGCCTGGGCGCGCATGTGGTGGGGCTGGAAAGCGATGCCGGGCTCGCCGCCTTGGCGCGCGGCAATCTGGCCGGTCTCAGCGGTGTTTCGCTCGCCGAAGGCCCGCTCGCCGAAGGCCGCAAGGCCGATGGGCCTTTCGATGTCATCATCGTCGAAGGCCGCATCGCGGATGAGCCGCGGGCCCTGCTGGCCCAGCTCGCCGATGCCGGCCGCCTGGTGGCCGTGGTGGGCGAAGGCGAGCCCGCCAGAGCCTGTATCTGGACAGCCAATGGCAAGGCACGGGCGGCATTCGACGCGGCGATTCCGGCGCTTCCCGGCTTCGCCAGGAAGCAACCGGCTTTCGTATTTTAAGTTTTTTGGTGCGGAGATTGCGATGCGGTATGGAATCGGGCGTTTTGCCCGGATGGTGTTGTTTTCGGCGGCAATATTCGCGGGGCCGGCCTCGGCCGAGACCCTGAACGAGGCGCTGGCCGCCGCCTATTCCGGCAATCCGGCGCTCGGCGCCGAGCGGGCCCGGCAGCGGGCCACCGACGAGCAGGTGCCGCAGGCGCTCTCGGGCTGGCGGCCGACGGTGACGGCCGAGGGCGATGTCGGTCATAAATGGTCCAATACCAACACAGCACCCGCAACCGAAAGCGATCCAGCCGGCATTTCGATTTCCCTGGCCCAGCCCCTGTTCCGTGGCTTCAAGACCGTCAACGGCACCAGGGCGGCGGAAGCCTCGGTCAAGGCGGGGCGGCAGAATCTTTTGGCAGTCGAGCAGGATATCCTGTTCGCGGCGGTCGAGGCCTATGCCAATGTGCTGCGCGACCGGCAGATCGTATCTTTCCGCCAGAAGAACGTGGCGGTGCTGCAGGAGCAGTTGCGCGCCGCCACGGCGCGCTTCGAGGCGGGCGAGACGACCCGCACCGATACCGCCCAGGCCCGCGCCCGGCTCAGCCAGTCGCAAGCCGCCCTTGCCGGCGCCCGCGCCACGCTGGCGGCCAGCGTGGCGAATTACGCCCACATCGTCGGCCATGCGCCGGGCACGCTCAAATATCCCAAGATTGCCGCACTTCCCGCCTCGCTCGATGCGGCGTTGGCGGTGGCGGCGGAGACCAACCCGGACGTGCTGGCGGCGGCCTTCGTCGAAGAGGCCTCGCGGCATTCGGTGGAAGTGGTCAAGGGCGATCTCCTGCCGACGCTATCGCTGAAGGCGACGGCGTCCATGAGCGGCGATCTGGACGGCGGCACGGCCACGTCCGATTCAACCACCATCAGCGGCGTTCTCAGCGTGCCGCTCTATGAAGCCGGGCAAACCTATTCGGCGGTGCGCCAGGCCAAGCAGGTGGCCAGCCAGCGGCGTTTGCAGGCGGTCGAGGCGGGCCGCGCCGTGCGCGAAGCGGTCGAGGCGACATGGAGTGCCTTCGCCGCCGCGCAGCAGACCATAGGGGCCGCCAAGGCCCAGGTTGCGGCGGCGGACCTGGCCCTCGAGGGCGTGCGTCAGGAGTATCAAGTCGGTTCGCGCACCACCCTCGACGTGCTCGATGCGGAATCCGAGGTGGTCAACGCCCGCATTGTGCTGGTCGGCGCCGAGCGCGATCGGGTGGTGGCCGCCTATCAGCTTCTGGCGGCGGTGGGCAGGCTCACGGCGCGCGATCTCGGTCTTCCGGTCGCCTATTACGACGCCGAGCGCAATTACCGCGCGGTCCGCGGCAAGTGGATCGGCACCGATGTCGAGACCGTCGAATAGCGGCACCGGGGCATCGACAATGGCGCCGGTCTGACGTAATTCTGTCAAGGTTCGCGTGGGTGTTGCCGGTGCGGGGTATATCGAGGTGACGGCGGAACCGAAAATGGAAGATCTGCTCGCTTCCATCCGGAAGGCGATCCAGGACGATATCGGCGAGGCGCCGTCATCGACCTCGGCGGAATCGCGCGGGACCGTTTTCAAGGGCGCCATGCGCGAGTTACGCGTCAAGCTTGGCGGCGAGGCGGAGCAACACGACTCCGTCGACCAAGACATCGAGGACATTCGCGGTCGTATTCAGCGAAACCGCACGACCGACGTATTCCCCCGGGCCGCGCCCTCCGAAGCGCCAGAACTTCGGCCCGCCTGCGACGATGAAGGTGCCGCGGCCTATGGGGCGCCGAATCATGCGGATCCCCAAGACCAGGCGGACTACCGCCATGACGATCCGCATTATGCCGGATATCAACAGAACCTGCCGCCATCCGAGCCCGGCTATTTGCCGGCGCAGGGGGGCTATGACGAAGCGTCCTACCAGGCCGATCCGGCAATGATGTCGGCCGAGGCCGCGGCCGCTGCCAATGCGGCCTTCAACCGCCTGACGGATGCGCTGATTGGCCGGTCGATGGGCGATCGGCCGATTGAGGATGTGGCGCGCGAAATGCTGCGCGGCATGCTGAAGCAGTGGCTTGATGAGAATCTGCCGGCCCTGGTCGAGCATCTGGTGCGCGAGGAAATCGAGCGCGTCGCCCGCCGCGGGCGGTAAGTCCAAATTTTCTTAATATTTTGCGGCTAGTAGGGAGCCGGGAACAATTCCCGGAGGCCGGCGGCGGAGCATGACAGGTTATTGAGCCATGACAGTGAAGGAAAAGCGCGCCATACGCCGGACCAAAGTCCTGAAGACGGGCAAGATCGTCAACATGGATTACAGTTCGGTGGCAAGTTGCACCGTCCGCGACCTGTCCCCGCTGGGTGCAAAGGTCGTCTATGCGGGCAAAACGATGGTGCCGGCCGAGTTTCAGCTCCTGCTCAAAAGCGATTGGTCGATCCGTGACGCAAGGGTCGTATGGCGTGAGAAAGGCGTCATCGGCGTCGAATTCACCAGCCCCGCCAGACGAGCGCCGCCCCGCCAATGGTGAGGATAACTAAAGTTTTGGATAGCAAACTGCCGGTTAGTCGATTGCCAGTCGCAACTCCAGCTAATGAGGCAAGAGTCAATGACGGGTGAAGAAAAGCGAACCACGCGCCGGCCGAGAGTTCTGAAGGACGGCAAGATCGTCAGCATGAGCCTGGGTTCGGTGGTGGACTGCAGTGTGCGGGATGTCTCCAAGACCGGCGCGCGCATTCGCTGTAAGAGCCAAAAAGCTATTCCCGACGAATTTGAGCTTCTAATCCAAAGCGATAATACCATCCGCCCGGCAAAGGTGGCATGGCGCCGGAACGACGAGGCTGGCCTCATATTTACCGGCGAGGCAAGGCGGGCGCCACCGCGCAAGTGGTGAAGCCTTTCGGGAGCGTTAACAATTTCTTAATCTAGGCCATGGCCTACTAAAGTCGTACTCCGGGGGTCCGGGGTTTGACGAGAGATGCCATGGAAGAAAAGCGCAGGGCGCCACGCATGCGCCGGCTCAAGGACGGGTGCATCTATTTCAATGGCAGGAAATCGATGATGAACTGCGTGGTGCGCGATGTCAGCGAAACCGGCGCGCGGGTGGCGGTGGGCGAGCCCTATCTGATACCAACCGAATTTGAGCTCGTGATCAAGGGCAGTCCTGCCCGGCCGGCCCGCAAGGTTTGGGTCAAGCAGAGCGAAATGGGCATCGAATTCATCGTCTGAGCCGACGGGTTGCAAGGCAGAGCGGGTTGGTGTCTAAAGCCCCCGATTTCACCAGCTCCAGAATTCCCCAAAATGCTCGATAAGACCTTTACGCCGGCCGAAATGGAAGCCCGCCTCTATGGGGAATGGGAGAGACGCGGCTTCTTCAAGCCTGGCCGTAGGCCCAAGGCGAAACCTTTCACCATCGTGATCCCGCCGCCCAATGTGACGGGCTCGCTGCACATGGGGCACGCCCTCAACAACACCAT
>JANMQL010000111.1:0-11290 GCA_031370475.1 Hyphomicrobiales bacterium
CTTGTATTCGATCTCCGCCGAGGCATTGGAGCGTTCGCCGAGCTTGTCCTTGAGCCGCTGGATGAAGAACGGATTGCGGCTGCCGTCGGGCCGCCAGCGCGGCAGCAGGAAGCACGAGAGTCCCGCATCGGTATAGGCCAGCGTCAGGAAGGCATCCGACATGGGCGCCGAACAGAACCATTTGTGGCCGGTCAGCTCGAACCAGCCGTTGCCGATAGCGCGCGCCTTCGTCGTATTGCTGCGCACGTCCGAGCCGCCCTGCTTTTCCGTCATCGCCATGCCGATGGTGAGGCCGGTCTTCTCCACCGCCGGAATGCAGCGCGGATCATAGGCCGCGGCCGTCACCCGCCGCAGCCATTCGTCAGCCTGCGGATGATATGCCAGGGCCGGCACCGCCGCATAGGTCATGGTGATCGGGCAGCATACGCCGGCTTCCGCCTGGATCAGGAGATATTCCAGCCCCATATGCGCCACATGTCCGCCGGGCTCGGCCGTCGTCCAGGCGATCGAATGCACTTCGTGGGTTTTGGCGAGCCGCATCAGCTCGTGATAGGCGGGGTGATAATCGACTTCGTCGATGCGCCGTCCGGAGCGGTCGAAGGCGCGAAGCTCCGGCGCATTCCGGTTGGCCGCATCCGCCAGTTCCGCCACCTGCGCGGTTCCCAGCACGGCGCCGAAATCGTGGAGCTTCTGGGCCGCCCAGCCCGCCCCTTCCCGGGCCAGGGCGGCGCTGAGGACGGGGTCGCTATCGAACAAATTGTAATCGCTCAACATCGGCGGCTGATTGGCCACCTCATGGGTATCGAACACCGAAATGGGCTGCCGGTGTGGCATCTCGCTTCCTGATGCGGCCGGCCTTGCGCCAAGCTTGCGGCCACCCTAACTGGGCAATGTTCTGTTAGCACACTTGCCCTAGACTATTAAGGAAAGGTAACGGACGCGAAACCATGACCGGCACCGCCGAATTCGCCATCAACGAGGCGCTCTACCAGTGGTGCGTCCGGGCCTTTTCGTTGCTGCGCAGCCGGCTCGGCATCGATATCAAGCTGCATGGCGGCGAAGCCTCGATCGCCGACGGCCAGATTTTTCTCTTTAATCATTTCGCCCGCTTCGAAACCATCGTTCCGCAATATTTCATCCATCAGGCCACCGGCGCCTATTGCCGCTGTGTCGCCACCCACGAACTGTTCGACGGCGGCGGCCGTTTCGCCAAGTTCCTGTGGAGCTGCGGCGGGGTTCCCAACAACCATCCCGGGCTCTTGCCCTTCCTCGCCGCCGAAATCCTGCGCGGCCGCAAGGTCATCATTTTTCCGGAAGGCTCGATGATCAAGGACCGCGGCATCTTCGCGCCGTCCGGCATGTGGTCGGGCTTGCGCGAAACCGCCCGCCACCGCCAGGGGGCCGCCGCCCTGGCGCTGGTGCTCGAGGCCTTCAAGAAACGCATTCTCTCGGTGCATGAAGCCGGCGACACCGCCCGCCTCGGCCGCTGGGTGACGGCCCTCGGACTGGCCGATATCGCCGCCCTGCTCGCCGCGGCGCGCATGCCCACCCTGATCGTGCCCGGAAATATCACCTTCTATCCCATTCACACCGGCGACAACATTCTGCGCCAGGCGGCCGAATTCTTCACCGGCGGTATCGGCGAGCAGATGCGCGAGGAACTGCTGATCGAAGGTAATCTCATCCTCCGCCACACCGACATGGATATCCATCTCGGCCGCCCCATCCATCCCGGTCTCGCCTGGAATGCCGCCGACCGGATGATTTTGGCGCGCGCCTTCGAGCAGGTCGACAGCCTGTCCGATCTCTTCGGCCTCAAGGACAAGGCCGACGGCTTGATCGACCGCATCACCGCCGGCGCCATGCAGCGCAACACTCGCCAGCTTCGCGATCTGTGCATGGCGGAGATGTATGCCCATGTCACCGTCAACCTCAATCATCTCGCCTCGCGCCTGATATTGCGGCTCTACGACAGCGGCGAAACCGAAATCGGCCGGACCCGCTTCCACCGCCTGCTCTACCGCATCCTCAAGGAGGTGCAGAAACTGCCGGGCTTGCATCTGCACCGCTCCATCGCCGAGCCCGAGGCCTATGACGGCATCCACGACGGCAGCAATGCCCTTTTCACCCAATTTCTCGATACCGCTATGGCCGGGCATCTCATCGCCGCCCAGGACGATCGCTATCGGCTCTTGCCGGCGCTCTCCGGCGGCCGCGGCGGCCGCGATCCGCGCCTTGAAAATGTCGTGCGCGTCTACGCCAACGAAATCGCCTCGCTCGGCGTCGTGTGCACCATCGTCGACCGGGCCCGGCCGGCGGAAGATGCCGAACTTGCGCAGCTCCTCTTCGACGACGAATTGCGCGCCCATGAGCAAAGTAAGCGGAAGCATTCGCAGCCCCGGCATGCCGCTGTCAATGGCATGGAAATCGCCCACCAGGACGGCGAACCCTATCTGCTGCTGCCGCAGCGGCCCAGCAAGCCCGGAGTCGTTCTGGTCCACGGCTTTCTTTCAACCCCGGCCCAACTCAGGCAGCTCGGCCGGCGGCTCGCCGATCTGGGTCATCCCGTGCTCGGCGTCCGGCTCAAGGGCCATGGCACATCGCCTTGGGATTTGCGCGACCGCAACTGGCAGGAGTGGCTCGCCTCGGTAAAGCGCGGCTTCGAGATCATGGCGCTTTTCGGCCACGACGTGCTGGTGGCGGGCTTCGCCACCGGCGCTTCGCTCGCCCTGCAATTGGCGGCCACGCGGCCCCGGGGCCTGGCCGGAATCGTGGCGGTCTCCGCCCCGCTCAGGTTCCGCGAGCGCAATCTCGCCTATGCGCCGCTCATTCACGGCCTCAACCGGCTGGCCGAATGGGTTTATGCCGAGGACGGCATCAAGCCGTTCCACCTGACCGAGCCGGAGACTCCCCATACCGAATACCGCCACATGCCGGTGCGCGGCCTGGTCGAATTGCGCAAGGCGGCCGACGAGCTTGAACGCCGCCTGCCCGCTGTTGCCTGCCCGGCGCGGATTGTTCAGGCCGCCGACGATCCCATCGTCGACCCCGACAGCGCCCGCATCATTCACGCCACAATCGGTTCCACCGATAAATCCCTGCACATAATCGCCGCCAGGCACCATGACATCCTGCACGAGGACTCCAGCGGCACCCAATCGCTGGTGGTTTCACTGCTCGGCGCTTTTGCTCCCCTGCCGAAATCCGCCGGCCTGCCCGCCATTTCCATGGCCAATCCGCTGCCGAAGATCGGCAAGGCGGCCGCCCGCGCCCTGGCGCCGTATTTCGGCTGGCTGAGGAGCACGCCGCCATCGCCACCGCCACCCAAGCAACCCTACCCCTGGGAGAAATCCTATCCCGCCAATGTCGATTGGCGCGCCGCCATTGAACCCCGGCCGCTCACCGCGTTATTCGACGCCGCCGTTGCCGCCCACGCCGCCAGGCCCTGTCTGAATTTCCGCGGCAAGCATTACAGCTACCGCGAGGTTGGCAAGCTGGTCGACCGCGCGGCGCTGGGCTTGCAGGCGCTCGGTGTCGGCCGCGGCATCAAGGTGGCGCTGATGCTGCCCAATTGCCCCTATGCGGTCGTCTGCTTCTATGCGGTGCTCAAGGCCGGCGGCACCGTGGTCAATATCAATCCGCTCTATTCGCCCCCCGAGATCGAGCGTCAGGTGATCGACGCCGATGCCCGCATCCTGGTCACCCTCGACATCAACGCCCTTTACGACAAGGTTGCCCAACTGGCCGCCCCGGCGGGCCGTCTCGAGCGGCTCGTCGTCTGCCCCATGAAGGGCGTGCTGCGCTTCCACGAGAAACTCGTCTATGGCTTCTTAAAGAACGGCGAGACCGCCGATGTCGCCGAGGACGAACGCCACATATTCTTCGATCGCCTCATCGCCAATGATGGAAAATACAAGCCCGTCGCCATCGACCCCCTGACTGAAATCGCCGTGCTGCAATATACCGGCGGCACCACCGGACTTTCGAAAGGCGCCCAGCTCACCCATGCCAATCTCTATGTCAACGCGGCGCAGCTTGCCGCCTGGGCGCCGGGCATCGTCCATGGCCGGGAAAAAACCCTGGCCGCGCTCCCCCTGTTCCATGCCTTCGGCATGACGGCGGTGATGAATCTAGGCCTGTGGCTCGGCGCCGAAATTCTCCTCCTCGCCCGATTCCAAACGGCCGAAGTACTTGATCTCATCGATCGTGAAAAACCTGCCATCCTGATCGGCGTGCCCACCATGTTTTCGGCGCTGATCGAACACCGCGACATCGAAAAATACGATCTCTCCAGCCTCGCCTTCTGCATTTCCGGCGGCGCGCCCTTGTCCGCCGCCATCCAGCAGCGCTTCGAGAAACTGGCGAACTGCAAGCTGATCGAGGGCTATGGCCTGAGCGAGGCGGCGCCGGTGTGCACCGTCAACCCGCTTGCCGGCGGCAAGCCCGGCTCGGTCGGCCTGCCGCTGCCCGGCACCGTGATCGAGATCGTGGCTCTCGACGATCCGCAAAAACTCCTCGGGCCAGGCCAGCCCGGCGAAATCTGCGTCAGCGGCCCCCAAGTCATGGCGGGTTACGCCAATCGCGCTCAGGAGAACCTCGATGCGTTCCGCGGCGGGCGCCTCCATACCGGCGATGTCGGCTATCTCGACGAGGACGGCTATCTCTTCATCGTCGACCGCATCAAGGACCTGATCCTGTCGAGCGGTTTCAACGTCTATCCGCGCCATGTCGAGGACACGATCCTCGCCCATCCGGCCGTGGCCGAGGCGGCGGTGCGCGGTGTCCCCGACGCCCATCGCGGCGAAATCGTCAAGGCCTATGTCAGGCTGCACGATGGTGCCGCACTCACCGCCGCGGAACTGCGCAATTTCCTCAATGACAAGTTGGCGGCCTTCGAGATGCCGCGCAATATCGAGTTCCGTTCCAGCTTGCCGCATACCTTCCTGGGCAAGATTTCCAAGAAGGATCTCGAAGCCGAATCGACCAAACCGGCCCACAAAGTCGAAGCCTAGCAATCGGAAGGTCTGACCAGGAAATGAAGAACGTCGTGATCGCCGGCTATGCCCGGTCGCCGTTTACGCCCGCAACCAAGGGCGAACTGCGTAGCGTGCGTCCCGATGAATTGGCCGCCCAGGTGGTCAAGGGCCTGCTGCGGAAAACCGGCGTCAAGCCCGGCGATATCGAAGACCTTATCCTCGGCTGCGCCTTCCCGGAAGGCGAACAGGGTTTCAACATGGCCAGGCTGGTGGTGTTCCTCGCCGGCCTGCCGCAATCGGTGGCGGGCGCCACGGTCAACCGTTTCTGCGGATCGTCGATGTATGCGATCCACATGGCGGCCGGCGCCATCCGGATGAATGCCGGCGAGGTCTTCATCTGCGCCGGTGTTGAATCGATGACCCGCGTGCCGATGATGGGCTTCAACCCGATGCCCCATCCCGGCCTCTATGCGCGCTATCCCCAGGCCTATATCTCGATGGGCGAAACGGCCGAGAATGTCGCGGCCAAGTACAAGATTTCGCGCGCCGAGCAGGAGGCCTTCGCGCTCTCCTCCCAGCAGCGCGCCTCCGCCGCCCAGGCCAAAGGCAGCTTCAACGCCGAGATCGTGGCGATCGAGCAGGACGGTGCAACGATCCGCGCCGACGGCTGCATCAGACCGGATACCACCGCCGAAGGCCTTGCTGGCCTGAAGCCCGCTTTCGACGCCAAGGGCAGCGTGACCGCCGGCACGTCCTCGCCGTTGACCGATGGCGCCGCCGCGGTGCTGGTGTGCGGCGAAGATTACGCCAAGAAGAACGGCCTCAAAGCTCTCGCCCGCATTCGCGGCATCGCGGTAGCCGGCTGCGCCCCGGAAATCATGGGCATCGGTCCCGTACCCGCCTCGCGCAAGGCGCTGGAGCGCGCCGGGCTTGCCATCGAGGATATCGACATCGCCGAATTGAACGAAGCCTTCGCTTCGCAAAGCTTGGCGGTGCTGCGCGACCTCGGCCTCGACCGGGAACGCGTCAATCTCGACGGCGGCGCCATCGCCCTCGGCCATCCGCTCGGCGCCAGCGGCGCCCGCATCGCCGGCAAGGCCGCCAGCCTCCTGGCCCGCGAAGGCAAGCGTTACGCGCTGGCCACCCAATGCATCGGCGGCGGCCAGGGCATCGCCACGGTGCTCGAGTCCGTGGCATGATCGAAATCCGCAAAGCCGCGGTGTTCGGCGCCGGTGTCATGGGCGCGGGCATCGCCGCCCAGATCGCCAATGCCGGCATTCCCGTCCGCCTCTTCGACATCGCGCCGCCCTCGGGCCAGGACCGCCGCGCCATCGCCGCATCGGCCATCGCCAGGTTGCTGACGACCGATCCAGCCCCCCTCATGCACCGCGACAACGCCGCCCTCATCCAGCCCCACTGCATCGACGACGACATGGCGGAGATCGCCGGCTGCGACTGGATCGTCGAGGCCATCGTCGAGCGCCCCGACCTGAAGCGCGCCCTCTACGAGAAGATCGAGCGGGCCCGCAAGCCCGGCTCCATCGTCTCCTCCAACACCTCGACCATAAGGCTCGCAACCCTGGTGGAGGGCCTGCCCGCATCTTTCGCCCGCGACTTCCTGATCACCCATTTTTTCAATCCACCGCGCTATCTGCGCCTGCTCGAAATCGTCGCCAGCCCGGCCACCCGCGCCGAAGCGGTTACGGCCATCGAACACTTCGCCGATCTCCGTCTCGGCAAGACGCCGATCCGCTGCAAGGACACGCCGGGCTTCATCGCCAACCGTCTCGGCATTTACTGGATGCAATGCGCCGTGGCGCGGGCGATGGATGAAGGCCTGACCGTCGAGGCGGCCGATGCCGTGATGGGGGCTCCCATCGGCGCCCCCAAGACCGGCATTTTCGGACTGCTCGACATGGTCGGCATCGATCTTATGCCGCATGTGCTGGGAAGCCTCGCGGCGACGCTGGCCAAGGACGACGCCTTCCACGCCATCTACCGCGAGCCCACCCTGATCAAGGACATGATCGCCAAGGGCCTGACGGGCCGCAAAGGCAAGGGCGGATTCTACCGCCTCAACACCGAGACGGGCGGCAAGGTGAAGGAGGCCATCGACCTCGTCACCGGTACCTATCGCGTCAGCCGCAAGGCGAGGCTGGAAAGTGTCGCCATGTCGAAGAGCAAGGGCCTGCGCGCCCTCTTCGAGCATCCCGACAAGGGCGGCCGCTATGCGTGGTGGGTGATGTCGCGGCTTCTCGCCTATGCCGCGCGGCTCGTCCCCGAAATCGCCGATGACATCGTCAGTGTCGATGCCGCCATGCGCCTCGGCTTCAATTGGAAATACGGCCCCTTCGAGATGATCGACAGGCTCGGCACCGATTGGTTCGCCCAGCGCCTCAAGGCCGATGGCCTCGCCGTGCCACCGCTGCTTCAGGCGGCCCAGGGCCGCAGCTTCTACCGCACCGAGGCCGGCCGCCTGCAATATCTCACCCCATCTGGCGATTACCGCGACGTGGTCCGCCCCGAGGGCGTCCTGCTGCTCTCCGATATCAAGCGGCGCTCTTCTCCCCTCGCCCGCAACCGCTCCGCCAGCCTGTGGGATGTGGGCGACGGCGTCCTCTGCCTCGAATTTCACAGCAAGATGAACTCCCTCAATCCGCTCTCCCTGATGATGATCGACAAGGCGCTGCGAATAATCCCCGGCCGCTATAAGGGCCTCGTCATCCACAATGAGGGCAGCAACTTTTCGGTCGGTGCCAATATCGGCCTCCTCCTCGTCGCCGCGCGCCTTCGCGCCTGGTTTGCGGTCAGCGCCTTGGTGCACCACGGCCAGAAGGTCTTCACCCGCCTCAAGCACGCGCCCTTCCCGGTCGTGGCCGCGCCTTCCGGCATGGCGCTGGGCGGCGGCTGCGAGGTGCAGCTGCATTCGAGCGCCGTGCAGGCCCATGCCGAGACCTATGTGGGGCTGGTTGAAACCGGCGTCGGCATCGTTCCCGCCTGGGGCGGTTGCAAGGAAATGCTGCTGCGCCGCATCGTGGCGAAAAAGCCGCCCTTCGGCCCCATGCCGCCGGTCATCAAGACCTTCGAGACCATCGCCATGGCCAGCGTCGCCAAATCGGCGGCGGAAGCCAAGGACCTGATGTTTCTGCGCCAGAGCGACGCCGTCACCATGAACCGCGACCGCCTGCTTGCCGATGCCAAGGCCAGGGTTTTGGCACTGGTCCCGTCCTATGCGCCGCCACCCGAGATGCGCCTGTCGCTTCCCGGCCCCACCGCCAAGGCCGCCCTGTCGCTGGCGCTCGACGGTTTCCGCAAGCAAGGCAAGGCAACGCCCCATGACGCCGTGGTCGGCGGACAATTGGCCGAGGTGCTGAGCGGCGGCGCAACCGACATGACGGCCTCACTCAGCGAGGACGATGTCATGGGCCTCGAGCGCCGGGCCTTTCTCACCCTTGCCCGCACCCCGGCCAGCATTGCCCGCGTCGCCCACATGATCGCCACCGGCAAGCCGTTGAGGAATTGACCATGACGATTCTGCTGCTCGCCGTCCTGGTCCTCGCCGCTCTCATCTTCGTGCCCGCCATCCGCCGCCCGCTTCTGTCGGCGCCGATCATGCGCCGGGCCCGCTCCTTCATGCCGCAGATGGGCGACACCGAACGCATCGCACTTGAGGCCGGCACCGTGTGGTGGGACGGCGACCTGTTCTCCGGCAAACCCGATTGGCAGAAGCTTCTCGATTTCAAGCCGCAGCCCCTCTCCGAGCGCGAACGGCAATTCCTCGACGGACCGGTCGAGGAACTCTGCCGCATGATCGACGATTGGCAGGTGAGCCGGACCCGCGAACTGCCCAAGCCCGTCTGGGATTTCATCAAGCGCCAGCGCTTCTTCGGCATGGTGATCCCGGAATCCTATGGCGGCCTCGGTTTTTCGGCTCTCGCCCATTCCGCCGTCGTCGCCAAGATCGCCAGCCGCAGCATCCCCACCGCCTGCATCGTCATGGTGCCCAATTCCCTGGGCCCGGCCGAACTTTTGCTGCATTACGGCACCGACGAGCAGCGCAAGCATTATCTGCCGCGCCTGGCCACCGGCGAGGACATTCCCTGCTTCGCTTTGACCGAGCCCCACGCCGGCAGCGATGCCGCCTCCAGCCGTAGCCGCGGCGTGGTTTGCCAGGGCACCTACAAGGGTAAGAAGGCACTCGGCATCCGCATCGATCTCGACAAGCGCTACATCACGCTGGCGCCCGTCGCCACGGTGATCGGCCTTGCCTTCGACCTGCACGATCCCGAAGGCCTACTAGGCCCCAACAAGAATCCCGGCATCACCTGCGCCCTGATCCCGCGCGATACGCCGGGCATCGAAATCGGCCGCCAGCACGATCCCATGGGCGTGCCCTTCCCCAATGGGCCGGTGACCGGCGCGAATGTTTTCGTGCCGCTCGATTGCGTGATCGGCGGCCAGGGCGGCGTAGGCCAGGGCTGGCGCATGCTGATGGAATGCCTCGCCGCCGGCCGCTCGATTTCGCTGCCCTCGCTCTCCGTCGCCGCGGTCGAAGTGGCGGTGCGCTATACCGGCGCCTACGCCACGGTGCGCGAGCAGTTCGGCCTGCCGATCGGCCGCTTCGAGGGCATCGAGGAACCCCTCGCCCGCATCGCCGGCCATGCCTACATGATGGAGGCGGCGCGCACCCTCACCTGCGGCGCCGTCGATGCCGGAGAAAAACCGGCGGTGCTCTCCGCCGTCGTCAAGGCTTACCTCACCGACGCCATGCGCGCCCGCATCTCCGACGCCATGGATGTGGCGGGAGGTGCTGGCATCTGCCAGGGCCCGCGCAATGTGCTCTCCCGCATCTATACCGCCGCCCCCATCGCCATCACCGTCGAGGGCGCCAATATCCTGACCCGCTCGCTCATCGTCTTCGGCCAGGGCTCGATCCGCTGCCATCCCTTTGTGCGCGCCGAGATGCAAGCCATCGCCGCCAATGATGCGGCGGCCTTCGACAACCTGCTGGCGGGCCACGCGGCCTTCATTGTCCGCAACGCGGCGCGTGCCTTCACCCATGCCATCGGCGGTTCCCGTTTCGCGCATGCACCGGGAACCGGGCCCGTCGCCCATTACTGCCGCCACCTGACCCGCATGAGTTCCGCCTTCGCCCTCGCCACCGACGCGGCGCTGGCGACACTGGGCGGCGCCCTCAAGCGGCGCGAGACGATCTCCGGCCGCCTCGCCGACGCGCTCGCCTGGCTGTATCTGGCTTCCGCCGCCCTCAAGCGTTTTCACGATTCAAGCCAGCCGGCGGATGATCGGCCATTGCTTGAGTGGTCCTGCGACCTGGCGCTGTGGAATATTCAGGAGGCCCTGCGCGGCGTCATCGACAATCTGCCGAACCGGCCCGCCGCCTGGTTGCTCCGTGTACTGATCTTTCCGCTTGGCTCCCGCTTCCGCCCGCCGCGCGACGGATTGGGCGCCAGCCTGGCCCGCGCCCTCCTCGACGGCGGCGCCATGCGCCAGCGCCTCAGCCGTAATATTTTCAGCCCCGCAGCGAGCGAGCCTGGACTGGGGCAGCTTGAAGCGGCGCTCGCCACCCTGTTGCAAGCCCGCAACGCCCAGCAAAAATTGAAAGACGCCACCCGTAACGGCCGCCTTCCGGCCGAACCCTCCGCCACCCTGATCGACCGCGCCCTGGCCCTGGGCCTCGTCGATGCGGCCGAATCCGCCAGGATCCGCGCCGCCCTCGCCTCTCAGGACTCCGCCATCCAGGTCGATGCCTTTTCAGCGGCGGACTATCTGCGGCAATAGCCCCAATCCCGCCGTCATTGTGGTTAACTCTTTCTTGATGCCTTCGGGTTGAAACTTCGCTAAGTCAATCGGTGAGGGAGTCTCCAGATGCGTGGCACACTGGCAATACTCGTGGTGGTTTCGGTTCTGTGGCCGGCGTCGGCCATGGCCTTTGAGAATTTCATTCCGCTCGGCCATAATTATTCGCCGGACGAACAAACCCTTCCTCCCATCAACAGCCGCCGGGACCACGTCAATTTGCAGACCGACATTTATGAGACCGAACGCTATATCGAGCTGCGCAACCAGGCTGCCGATTCGAGTTTCCTCAACCGCTTCATCTCGTCCCAGGAAACCTCCGGCGCCGATTACTCGATCGACTACTGAACCGATAAAGGGGCCCGCGCGCCCTGTCTCGCGCGAGCCCTTGGGGCTTGACGCCTCTTCTCTTATTCAGTGCACCGTCAGCCAGTCGCGCGCCAGGCGCTGGGCTTCCGCCACCTGCGCCGCCGTCATCTCGCGGGCCAGTTCGCCGC
>JANMQL010000133.1:0-9707 GCA_031370475.1 Hyphomicrobiales bacterium
GGTATAGAGCCGCATCAGGCCCTCGATCTCGGCATCGCGGATGAGCGAGGGCTCGTCGGCTTGGGCCGGCGCCACCGTGGCGATAGCCAGTGCCAATCCGGCTATGGCATTGAAGATCCTGCGCATCGCTGCTCTCGGTGAAGCCGGTTTGAGGCCGGACTGTAAACCTGCTCGCCTCATTTGCGGTCAAATGAGGCGAGTTTGAGGCTCCTTGCCCTGGCAAGCCGTTAGCGCTTGCTCCACCAACCGCCTTTGCGTTCGCTGACCACCGGCGGCACCGTCGGTGCGGGCGGCTGCCATTTGCGCGGCTGCGGCGCTTCGTCGGCCGTTGCTGCAGCGGTCACCGATGGTGCGATGACGATTGGCTTCGGCATCGGCGCGGGCGCCGGCAAGTCCGCAACCAATTCCTCCGGCCTGTCGCTGGTCTGCGGGTCTTGCGGACGTTGCTCGCGATTGTCGCGATTGCGGTCGCGCCCGAAGCGGCCGCGGCCGCGTCCGCGATTTTCCGGGGACGGCTGGCCGCCGGCGGCCCCATCGCCGCTCTCGGGTGCTGCTCCGCCTTCGGTGCCGTTTGCATCGAACACGGGTTGTTCGCCGAGACCTGGAATATCTCCGGCCGCTTCCGATTGCGGCCGCCTCTCTTCGTGTTCGCGTCCGCGCCGGCCTCCCCGGCGGCCACGCCGCCGCCGCCGTCTGCCGCTGTCGTCTTGCTCTTCACCCTCGCCGCGCGGCGGCCGTGCGGCGCCGCCTTTGGCCGTCGCTTCGCTTTGCTCCTCTTCGGCCTCGACCTCGGCAGGCGCCTCGGCCTCGACTTCTTCTTCCTCCTGGAAGGCGGAATCGATCTTGACGGGAACCGCCTGGACGCGGCGCGGCGGAATATTGCGCTCGCCCGCCCGTTCGATCATCGCCTGCGAGCCCTTGACGTCGTCGCTTGGCACCATGAATACCGAGACGCCATAAGCCTGTTCGATCGACAGCAGATGGTCGCGCTTCTCATTGAGGATGTAGAAGGCGGTTTCGCGGTTGGCCTTGACCGTCAGGTTCTCGGCCTTGCGGCTCATCAGATGCTCTTCAATCGCCCTGAGAACCGACAACCCGCACGAGGAGATCGAGCGCACGATGCCGCGGCCTTCGCAATGCGGGCAGGTGCGCGACGAGCCCTCCAGCAATCCCGGCCTGAGCCTTTGGCGCGACATTTCGAGTAGCCCGAAATGACTGATGTGCCCGACCTGGATGCGGGCCCGGTCGTCCTTCAGCGCGTCCTTCAGGCGGCGTTCCACCGACCGGTTGTTGCGCTTCTCCTCCATGTCGATGAAGTCGATGACGATGAGCCCGGCAAGATCGCGCAGGCGCAATTGCCGGGCGATTTCATCGGAGGCTTCGAGATTGGTCTTGAGGGCGGTATCCTCGATATTGTGCTCGCGCGTCGCCTTGCCCGAGTTGATGTCGACCGACACCAGTGCTTCCGTCTGGTTGATCACCATGTAGCCGCCGGACGGCAGAGTGACCGTCGGCGAATACAGGGCATCGAGCTGGGTTTCAATCTGGGCGCGCGAGAACAGGGGCCGCGTGTCCTTGTACAGTTTGACGTTTTTGGTATGCGACGGCATCAGCATCTTCATGAAGTCTTTGGCTTCACGATAGGCGGCCTCTCCCTCGACGCTCACGTCGTCGACGTCCTTGGAGTAAAGATCGCGGATGGCGCGCTTGATCAAGCTGCCTTCCTCGTAGACCAGCGCCGGTGCCGTCGACGACAGTGTCATGTCGCGCACGCTCTCCCACAGCCGGATCAGATAGTCGTAGTCGCGTTTGATTTCGGTTTTGGTGCGCTGCGCCCCGGCGGTGCGCACGATGAGCCCCATGCCCTTGGGCACTTCAATATCGTGCACCAGATCCTTGAGGCGGCGGCGGTCGCCGCTATCGGTGATCTTGCGCGAAATGCCGCCGCCGCGGGCGGTGTTCGGCATCAGCACGCAGTAACGGCCGGCCAGCGACAGGAACGTGGTCAGCGCCGCGCCCTTGTTGCCGCGCTCCTCCTTGACGACCTGGACGAGGATCACCTGGCGCCGTTTGATGACTTCCTGGATCTTGTAGACGCGCCGCGGCTGGCGCCGCGGCTGGCGGCGCGGCACTTCTTCCATGGCGTCTTCGGCGCCGACCTGCTCGATCTTCTGGCTGTCCGGGTCTTCCTCGACGACCTCGATGCCGTTGCCCCGGTCGCCCGGAATGCCATGCGGGGCCTCCGGCGGGTTCCCCGCGTCACCGCGATCTTCCGTTTCATGGATCTCGGCGGAAGTGTCTTCACGATCGGAATTTTCGCTGGGCCGATCGTCCGCAAGCGTCGGCTCGTTATCCTGCGCGGCAAGCGGTCGCGCTTCCGGCTCGTCGGGCGGCGCGCGGTCGCCATTGCCGTTGTTGTCTTCGTCGCGGGCGTGAGCTTCGTCTTCTTCCTCCTGCTCGCGCAGCAGGGCCTGCCGGTCGGCCACCGGGATCTGATAATAGTCCGGATGAATTTCCGAGAAGGCCAGGAAGCCGTGGCGGTTGCCGCCGTATTCGATGAAGGCCGCCTGCAGCGACGGCTCGACGCGCGTCACCTTGGCGAGATAGATGTTGCCCTTCAGTTGCCGGCGCGAGGCGCTTTCAAAATCGAATTCTTCGATGCGGTTACCGCGCACCACGACCACGCGGGTTTCTTCCGCATGGGTGGCGTCGATGAGCATTTTGCTGCCCATGTTTGAATATCCTTTGCGCGGCTTTGCGGCACGGCGGCTCCCGGCAACGCTCCGGATGCGAGTCCTTGGGAATGCCTGCGGGCCAAGCGGCGCGATAGGGGCATGGCGGCTCGCGGATCGGCGGATGGCAGCGTCATCCCCGGTTCCGGTTGCAACCGGAAGCCGTGGGGCGCTTTCATCGTGGCGAGGGTCATGCCCGTTTTTCCATTTGCCCCGGCCGAAAGCGGCCGGAACGGTTCAACACTTTGTTGCCGGCGGGACAATGCCGCCCGGCAACGGCGAGCTGCCCAAGGGCGGCTCTTACCGTAACGCATCCGAAGGGGGCTACACTGCGTAGCCGGACCCCGTCCGAAGCGAAATCTGACGCTTTGGCAGCCGATCCTCCCGGAATCGCATGCTGACGCAAAGGAGACAGGGCTTTAATAGGGACCGCCCGCCGGATTTGCAAGCCGCATCGCTGGCAGTCCGCCGCAGCGGAAACCAAGGCTTAACCATGCCGCGCCTAGCCTGACCGCAACGCAGGAACCTGAGCGGCTTCAGGCCATGGACCTATTACCGGCATGATTGACAAAACGCCATCGCCACCGGCGCTTGTGGCGCGCCTTTGGGCCACGCTGCTGGCCCTGGCGCTGCTGCTTTCCCTGCCGGCGCTGGCCGCCGAACCCGTCGTCACCGGAACCAGGGTGGGCGGCGACGGCAATCGCACCCGCTTCGTCGCCGACCTCACCCAGGTTGTGAGCTTCAATGTCTATGTGCTTCCCGATCCCTACCGGGTGGTCATCGACCTGCCCGATGTCACCTTCGATTTGCCGCCCGGGGCGGGGCGCAAGGTGCGCGGGCTGATCGGCGAATTTCGCTACGGCGTCGTCGGCAACGGCCGTTCGCGCATCGTCATCGATACATCGGGACCGGTGCTGATCGAGAAATCCTTCGTCATCGAGCCGCAATCCGGCCAGCCCGCCCGCCTCGTCGTCGATCTGGTCAAGACCGGCGAGGCGGCCTTCCTGGAGGCCTACAAGTCCGAGACCCTCAAGTCCCAATCCGCCGCCGCGGCGGCCACCGCGCCGGAAGAACCCACCGCTCCGCCGAAGTCCGTCCGCAAATTGGTGGTCATCGATCCCGGCCATGGCGGCATCGATCCCGGTGCCATCGGTCTGAGCCGGACCAAGGAAAAGGACGTGGTCCTCGCCTTCGCCCAAACGCTGCGCGAGAAGCTCGACGCGACCGGCAAGTACGATGTGGTGATGACCCGCACCGGCGACGAATTCGTCTCCCTCAGGGACCGGGTCCGCCTGGCCCGCCAGCGCCAGGCCGATCTCTTTATCGCCATCCACGCCGACACGGTTCGCGGCCAGTCGGCCCGCGGCGCCACCATCTATACGCTCTCCGACAAGGCCTCCGACGCCGAGGCCGAGGCGCTGGCGCAAAAGGAAAACCGGTCCGACATTATCGCCGGGCTCGATCTCGACACCGGCAACCAGGAGGTGACCGGCATTCTCATCGACCTGGTGCAGCGCGAATCGAAAAATCATTCGATGGTCTTCGCCAGAAAGGCGGTCGCCGAATTGCGCGCCGTCACCGGCTTCACCGGCAAGCCGTTGCGATCGGCCGGTTTCGTGGTCCTGAAAGCTCCCGATGTGCCCTCGGTTCTCGTCGAGCTCGGCTATCTTTCCAGCAAGACCGACGAGCGGCAGCTCAATTCGCCGGATTGGCGCGACAAGACCGCCGTCGCCCTGGCGCGCGCCGTTGACAAGTATTTTTCCACCGAAGTCGCCGCCCGGATGAAGTAACGGGCCCGGCCCCGTCGCTGCCACATTCCCGCCCTAGCGAAGAGGGTGGCGGCAGCGTCCGGATGTGCTATCGGGCGTTGCCACGGGGTTGCGAGGAGCCGGAATTCGACGATGTTGCGCTTTTTGGGATGGGCGTTCGGGGCCGGATTCATGGTGTTCATCGGTGGTGCCGTGGCCGCCGTCTACATCGTCATGGACGTTTCAAAGGATTTGCCGGACTACAAGCAGCTCGCCCTCTACGAGCCGCCGGTGATGACCCGAATTCATGCCGCCGTTGGCTCGCTGCTCGCCGAATTTGCCGAGCAGCGCCGCCTCTTCGTGCCGGTCAACCAGATTCCAAAGCAATTGATCGAGGCTTTCCTGTCGGCCGAGGACAAGACCTTCTATCAGCACGGCGGCCTCGATTGGCGCGGCATCGCCGCCGCCGGTTTGCGCTATGTTCAGGTGACGCTCACCGGCCGCGGCCAGATCGTCGGCGCCTCGACCATCACCCAGCAGGTCGCCAAGAACTTCCTGCTGTCGAACGAGAAGTCGATCGCCCGCAAGCTCAAGGAGGCGCTCCTCGTTCAGCGCATCGAGCAGGCCTTTACCAAGGACCAGATTCTCGAACTCTACCTCAACGAAATCTTCCTCGGCCTCAACTCCTATGGCGTCGCCGCCGCCGCCCTCAATTATTTCGGCAAGCCGCTCTCCGAACTCACCCTGGAACAATCGGCCTATCTCGCCGCCCTGCCCAAGGGCCCCAACAATTACCATCCCTTCAAGGAAACCGCGCGCGCCATCGAGCGGCGCAACTGGGTGCTCGGCCAGATGTTCGAGAACGGCTACATCACCGAGGCCGAGATGAAGGCGGCCCAGGCCACGCCCCTTGAGGTCGATCCGCGCCCCTTCGGCACCCAGCTTTTCGCCGCCGAATCCTTCGCCGAGGAGGTGCGCCGCGAACTCATCGCCCTCTATGGCAAGGACAAGCTGGAGAAGGGCGGCCTGTCGGTGCGCACCACGCTCGATCCCAAATTGCAGATTTTCGCCCGCCAGGCCTTGGCTCGCGGTTTAATCGGCTTCGACCGCAAGCGCGGCTATCGCGGCCCCTTGCAGAAGATTGAAGTGCCGGGCGATTGGGGTGCGGCGATCGCCAAGATCGCGGTGCCCTCCGATGTGGCTCCCTGGCGGCTGGCCGTGGTGCTGGAGGCGGGGCCCGAACAGGCCAAGGTCGGCCTGCAGCCCAAGCTGCTGGCCTCCGGCGAACTGGCCCCCGAGCGGGAGACCGCGGCCGTGCCGCTGGCTCTCGTCAAGTGGGCCAGAACCTATGTCGACGGCACCAAGCTCGGCCCTGAAATCGCATCGGTAGCCGACGTTCTGGCCCCCGGCGATGTGATTTATGTGGCGCCCAGCAAGGATGCCGCGCTCTGGCATCTCGTGCAGATGCCGGAAGTGGAAGGCGCCCTCGTGGCCATGGATCCCCACACCGGCCGCGTGCTCTCCTTGGTCGGCGGCTTCTCCTATGGCAAGAGCCAGTTCAACCGCGCCGTCCAGGCGATGCGCCAGCCCGGTTCCTCCTTCAAGCCCATCGTTTACGCCGCCGCCCTCGACAACGGCTACACGCCGGCCTCGGTCATTCTCGACGCGCCGATCGAATTCACCCAGCCCGACGGCAAGGTGTGGAAACCGAAGAACTATGCCAACGATTTCTACGGTCCCTCCACCCTGCGCCGCGGCATCGAGCAATCGCGCAACGTGATGACGGTGCGGCTTGCCGCCGATCTCGGCATGACCAAGATCGCCGATCTGGCCGAGCGTCTCGGCATCTACGATCGCATGCCCCGTTATCTGTCATACGCGCTTGGGGCGGGCGAAACCACGTTGCTGCGCATGACCACCGCCTACAGCATCATCGCCAATGGCGGCAAGAAGGTCGAAGCCACCCTGATCGACCGTGTGCAGGACCGTTACGGCCGCACCATTTTCCGCCACGACAAGCGCGATTGCAGCGCCTGCAAGTCCGACACCTTCAACGCTGCCGATGCCGAGCCTGAGCTCCTCGACGTGCGTGAGCAGACGATGAATCCCTATACCGCCTACCAGATCACCTCGATGATGGAAGGCGTGGTCGAACGCGGCACCGGCCAGAAGCTCAAGATCGTCGGCAAGCCCGTGGCCGGCAAGACCGGAACTTCCAATGACGAGAAGGACGCCTGGTTCATCGGCTTCACGCCCGATCTCACCGTCGGCGTCTATGTCGGCTTCGACACCCCGGCGCCGATGGGCAGAAAGCGCACCGGCGGCGAGCTGGCGGCGCCCATCGTCGCCGATTTCATGCGCCTGGCGCTCCGCGGCAAGCCGGCAACGCCTTTCCGCGTGCCGCGCGGCATTGAGCTCATGCCGATCGACGCCAAGACCGGCCAGCGCGGCATATACGGCGAGGACGGCGTCATTCTCGAAGCCTTCAAGCCGGGCGATGAGCCGCCCGCGGATTTCACCGTCATCGGCGAGGATGCCGGCGGCACGCTTGCCACCGGCGACGGCCTGGTCCTTGAGCCCGAACCGCCGCAAGGCCAGCCGGCCTCGGGCACGGACGGGTTGACGACCGGCACCGGCGGCCTCTATTGAGCCGCCAACCGCACAATCGGAACCCCGGGAATCATGCGCGCCGAAATCGCCAATATCGTCGATGAAATGCAGCAGTCGATCGGACTGCTGAGGAGGCATCTTTGACTGGGATTCAGCCCAGAAGAGACTGGCCGAACTGAACGCCCGGGCCGAGGATCCGTCTTTGTGGAGCGATCCGCAGAAGGCCCAGGACGTCATGCGCAAGCGCCAGGATCTGGAAAGCCGCATCAACACGGTCCTCGGCCTTGAGCGGGTGATCGCCGATAACACCGGCCTCATCGAACTGGGCGAATTGGAAGGCGATCAATCCATCGTCGGCGAAGCCGAGAAGGCGCTGCTCAAGCTCACGGGCGAAGTCGCCAGCCAGGAATTGGAAACGCTTCTCTCCGGCGAGGCCGACGCCAACGACTCTTATTTGCAGATCAATGCCGGCGCCGGCGGCACCGAAAGCCAGGATTGGGCCTCGATGCTGATGCGCATGTATATGCGCTGGGCCAACCGCGGCGGCTACAAGGTCGATATTCTTGACGAGCATGTGGGCGAAGAGGCCGGCATCAAGTCCTGCACCCTGCAAATCAAGGGCCGCAACGCCTATGGCAAGCTCAAGACCGAATCCGGCGTGCATCGCCTGGTGCGCATCTCGCCCTATGATTCGAACGCCCGCCGCCACACCTCCTTCGCCTCCGCCTGGGCCTATCCGGTGGTCGACGACACGATCGACATCCAGGTGAACGAGAGCGACGTCAAGGTCGATACTTCCGCGCTTCCGGGGCCGGCGGCCAGCACGTCAACACCACCGACTCGGCGGTGCGCCTCACCCACATGCCGACTGGCATCATCGTCGCCTGTCAGGCCGAACGCTCGCAGCACAAGAACCGCGCCACCGCCTGGAAAATGCTGAAAGCCCGGCTCTATGAATTGGAGCTGCAGAAGCAGCAGGAAAAGATCGACGCCGCCAATGCCAAGAAGACCGAGATCGGCTGGGGCCACCAGATCAGGTCCTATGTGCTGCAGCCCTATCAGTTGGTGAAGGACCTGCGCACTGGCCATACCAGCACCAATCCCGCGGCGGTGCTCGACGGCGATCTCGACGATTTCATCCAGGCCTCGCTCGCCCATCGCATCAAGGGCGGCGGCGAAGCGGTCGAGGATATCGACTGACCTTGCTTTGATGGCGGGGTGTGGGGCAGTCTTGGCGGACTTTGAAAGGCCGCGCCATGCTCAATCTCGATCCCCGTCTCTATGTCGATCCCGCCACGCTCGAACGCGAGCGCCGGCAGATTTTCGCGCGCACCTGGCAGCTACTCGGTCCCGCGGCCCAGGTGGCCGAGACGGGGCAATATGCGGCGGCCGAAATCGCCGGCCTCAAGGTCTTCGCCATCCGCGGCCGCGACGGCAAGCTGCGGGCCTTCAAGAATGTCTGCCGCCACCGCGGCGCCAGGCTTCTCGAGGAGGGGGCAGGGCGCTGCGCCGCCATCCGCTGTCCCTATCATCAGTGGGTCTACGGCGATGACGGCAAGCTAGTGACGGCGCCATGGTTCGGCGAGGACCCCGCGTTTCGCGCCGCCGACTGGCCGCTTGAGGAAATCCATGCCCGGCAATGGCGCGGCCTGCTGTTCGTGGCCGTCGATCCCGGCGAGACGCTCGAGGACCAACTCGGCGAATTCGTTTCCGAATTGGCGGACGAGCCCATCGAGACCTATCAGCCGGTGCGCAGCGAGCGCGTTCTTTTCGACTCCAACTGGAAAATCTATACCGACAATTTCGTCGAGGGCTATCACATCCCCGGCGTCCATCCGCAATTCTTCCGGGCCATAGATTTCGAGGCCTTCAAGACCACCGCCCACAAGGGCTATGTGCGGATGACAGCGCCACCACGCGAAGGTCTGTTCTATCGCGGCAAATGGCTGTGGATGTGGCCCAATTGGACCCTGTCGCTGTTCGAGGGCGGCATGAACACATCGCGCATCAATCCGCTCGGCCACGACCGCACCGAGCAGATCTATCATTTCTATTTCGCCGATGTGTCTGAGGCCACGGCACCGGCCCGCGCCGATACGGTGGAGCGCAATCTCGCCGTGGTGCGCGAGGATTACGAAATCTGCGTCGCTACCCACAGGAATTACGCCGCCGGCTCCTACCGCCCCGGCCCGCTGTCGCCCCGCCACGAGCAGGGCGTCCACTATTTCCAGACGCGCGTTGCCGAGAGCCTGGGCGTTCAGGGCGGAACCTGACCAGGGTGACGAATTAACCCGTGCATTTCACTATTCGCCCTTCGCCATCTTTTTTCCTATCCCATCTTAACAATTTGTTCCTAGTATGTTCTATTGCTCCCGTCCACTCCGGAAGGGGTCTCGGTCATGGCGATGATCAAAGATGGGGTGGATGCGGCGCCCGCGGGCTGGGGAATACGTGACCCTGGCGCTCGGGAGCCTCCGGTTAGACCCCGGGACACTACGATCCCGGCGCCGCAAGGCAGCTAGGCCAGTTGTCCTCCGAGGCAACCGCCGAAGTGCGAACCGGAGACAGAAATCGCCGCAAAAGCGTGGGCGTCTGTTCTGCGCTCATCGCCGGTCTC
>JANMQL010000147.1:0-5232 GCA_031370475.1 Hyphomicrobiales bacterium
TCGTAATTGGCGAGCTCTTCCGGCTTGGCGACGGGCGCCTTCTGGTCGAGCTTGTAATGCATCGCCTTGGCGGTCTCTTCCGGCACCAGTTCGGGCACCCGCTTCACATCGACCTTGGCGCCCGTCTCCTTGGCGCCCTCGGCGGCGGCATAGGCCATTTGTTCCATGTGGCCCCAGGCGGAATAATACAGAACCAAAACTTTCGTCATTGTCGTCTTCTCCTTCAATTGGCTTGCTTGATGAGATCGTCGAGATCGAGCCGCCGCGTCACCATGGCGAGGCTGCCGTCGCCATTGCGCGGCCACTGCGCCTCAGGCTTGTCCCAATAGAGTTCGATGCCGTTGTGATCGGGATCGTGCAGATAGAGGGCTTCCGAGACGCCGTGATCGGAGGCGCCGTCGAGCCCAATCTTGGCGGCCGCCAGCCGCTTCAGCGCGTTGCCGAGATCGGGCCGGGTGGGATAGAGAATGGCCACATGATAGAGCCCGGTCGTTCCCGGCGGCGGCGGCGAACCGCCTTCGCTTTCCCAGGTATTGAGGCCGATGTGATGATGATACCCGCCGGCCGAGATGAAGGCCGCCTGGGCGCCATAGCGCTGCTGCAGCTCGAAACCCAGCACCCCGCAATAGAAATCCAGCGACCGCTGGATATTGGAAACCTTGAGATGGACGTGGCCGATGCGCGTGCCGGCGGCAACCGGATTGCTTGCGGAGGTCATGGTCAAACCTATTTGTAACAATTATTGTTACCATATAGGTGAGAACGCCTCTTTATACAAGAGCCAATTCTTCAATTCGGTGGATGACCGCCGCCCGGCCTTGAGTTTGCCGCCGGGATCGCGGAAACGACGGGAAGCCCAAGGGAGTTCCGCCATGACCAAGCCCGATCTGCCGAAGAACCTCACCATCGTCAACCATCCGCTGGTCCTGCACAAGCTCACTTTGATGCGCGACAAGCACACGCCTTCCGCCGTCTTCCGCCAGCTCCTGCACGAGATCAGCCTGCTGCTCGCCTATGAGGTGGCGCGCGATCTGCCGATGGCGGTGAAAACCATCGAAACCCCTTTGGCCGAGATGGAGGCGCCGATCCTCAAGGGCAAGAAGCTGGTGATCGTCTCAATCCTCCGCGCCGGCAACGGCCTGCTCGAAGGCATGCTCGACCTGATCCCCTCGGCCCGCGTCGGCCATATCGGCCTCTACCGCGATCCCAAGACCTTGCAGCCGGTCGAATATTATCTGAAAGTGCCGGAGGATATCGCCGAGCGGCCGGTGATCGTCGTCGATCCCATGCTGGCCACCGGCAATTCCGTCTCCGCCGCGGTCACCCGCCTCAAGCAGAAAGGTGCCAAGGACATCCGCCTCGTCTGTCTGCTCTCGGCGCCCGAAGGCATCCGCCATTTCCATGACGTTCACCCCGATGTTCCGGTCTTCACCGCCGCCGTCGACAGCCATCTGAACGAGCACGGCTATATCGTTCCGGGCCTCGGCGACGCCGGCGACCGCATGTTCGGCACCAAGTAATTTAACCCGCCGTTATTCATTACCTAAAAGTTTCCCGATCCCGGCAACCATTTGCAAACCATGACGCCCCTAGCGTCGGCTCCAGTCAGTTGAGTCGATTCCGGGATCAGACATGGGCAATCGCGCCGCCACAGGTGCCATCGGTAACGAGTCGAGGCCCCTGAGGCTGCAGCAGCCGGACGGCACCCGCCCGAAGCTGCTCCTCGCCGAGGACTCCGCCGCCATGCGGGTCGTCACCTCGGTCATGCTCAAGACCATGGGTTGCGACGTCGAGGCCGTCGAGCACGGCGAAGAGGCGCTGAACTGCGCCAGCGTCCAATCCTTCGACCTGATCGTGCTCGACATCGAAATGCCGGTCATGGACGGCATCACCGCCGCCCGCTCGATCCGCAAGCTCGGCGGCGCCCCGGGCCAAACGCCCCTCATGGCCTTGTCCGCTTTCCTGGCCGACACCAGCCAGTCGCTCTCCTGGCGCGAGACCTTCGACGTGGCCCTGCCGAAACCCGCCAACCGCAATGAGCTGCACGCGGCGGCCCAGACGGCCCTCGCCCGCAAGGGCATGGTCCGCCGGCCCGTCCTGTTCGAGACCCATCCGGCGTTAACAGTAGCGGCGATTGCCGGATTGAAGTTGGGACTGCCCATGGGCGTCTGGGCCGAGCTGGTCGCCATCGCCTGCCGCGACATCGCCGATTGCACCCGCCACATCACCCGCATCGCCAGGCGGGGCGAGGCCGGCCCCCTCACCTTCTATGCCCATAAATTGCGCGGTCTTGCCGTGACTTTTGCCGCACCCCGCCTCGCCGCTTTGGCCGGTCGGCTGGACGGGATCGTGGATGCGGAGGAATCCGGGGCCCTGGTTATGGCGATTGCCCAGGCGGCGGACGCCGCGATTGCGGCCTTGGAGGAGAGTATTTAGCGCATATCCCGCCAAAGTGCGCCGCACTTTGGCGACAAGGATATGCGCAAGCAGTTGAATCCGGCGCATATCCTTCTCGGCGACGCAATTCCACTTCGCCGTAAAACGCTCCAAGACACACGAATTTATACTGTCAGTTGACAAAGTTGGATTTTATATATAACCTACAAGTTATGGAACTTATAGGTTATACAACTAAATCTCAGAACCTCGACACGGTCTTTGCCGCGCTCGCCGATCCGACCCGGCGAGCGATCCTGTCGCGGCTGGCGGCTGGCGAGGCATCGGTGAATGAGATTGCAGCGCCATTTGAGATGAGCCAGCCGGCGGTATCCAAGCATCTGAGAGTGTTGGAACAGGCAGGGTTGATCGAGCGCGATGTCGACAAACAGCGCCGGCCGGCGCGCCTGAAGGCCGAGCCGATGGCGGCGGCGGTCAGTTGGCTCGAAGAATTCAAACAATTCTGGTCGTCGAGTTTCGATCGGCTCGATGGTCTGTTGGAAGAATTGAAAAAGACCGAAGGTGTTGTGAAATCGGCAACTCGCACGAACAGAAGAAGGAAACATAATGAACGACAAGACCGTTAGCGATGTTCACTGGAGCTTCTGGGCAATTGGCGCAATTGCTTTGCTCTGGAATGCTATGGGCGTCATGAATCTATTTTGGCAGATGAATTCGGATAATCTTGCGGCCATGCCCGAATTGCATCGCGCGATTGCCGAAGGCCGGCCAACCTGGGCCACGGCAGCTTTTGCGCTCGCCGTTTTCGGCGGCGCGCTGGGCTGTCTTTTACTTCTGCTCCGGAAAAGGGCAGCGTCCTATCTGATGATCGCATCGTTCATCGGCATGGTTGTGCACATGTTCTCTTACTTCGGTATGGCCAATTTGGCTGTCGGCTTCAGTCCCTCAGATATCGTTCTTATTGTTGTGATGCCCATTGCGGTAGCGGCATTCCTCATCTGGTATACAAAGCGGGCTGAAAGCAAAGGCTGGATCGGCTAAAAAAAGACAATGGGAGTCCAAGGATGACTGACCTGCCGACTTATGTGCTGGAGCGGGTATTCGATGCGCCGCGTGAACTGGTGTGGAAGACCTGGACCGATCCGAAGTTGTTGCCGCGCTGGTACGGACCGGGGGCGAAGACCATTGTCCATCGCCTTGAGCCGAAACCCGGCGGGCTGTGGCTCGTCGAAATGCAATGGGGCGGCAAGTCCATGTATCAGCGGGTTGAGTACACCGAGGTGACGCCGCCCGCGCGGCTGGTCTGGTTGCACTCTTCTTCGGATGCCGCCTGGAATATCATTGCCTCTCCCATGATGGCGGACTGGCCGCTTGTGCTGCTGACGACGGTGACGTTCGAGGAAGATGGCCGCAAGACCAAGCTGCGCCTGACCTGGGTGCCGCACGAGGCGAGCAAGGCTGAGATTGCCTGTTTCGCCGGAGCGATTGCCGGCCTGAACAAGGGCTGGGGCGCCGGCATGGATCTGCTCGAGAAGCTGCTGTCTGAATTGCAGGCTTGAGCTGATTGCAATGGGTTCACGGTGAATCCTGAATGCGATTGGACCGCGGGCGGTTTGCGGAATTTTCCCTTCCGATCGATACACACTACGATTTCGCTGGATCGGTTCCCTGCGCAAGCGCCAAGAGCAGCCTGTCGCGGTCCCGCTCATAACTGCGGACAAAAGACTTCGGCGCACCGGTCTTGGGATCGTGCGTGGTCCCCCAATAGGCCATTTCGACGAGGACCGGCAGCAGAGCGCGGCAAGCATCCGTCGGCGCATAATGAATCTGCCGGGCGTCCGCCTTGACCGCTTGCTGCTGGATAAGGCCGGACTGCTCAAGTCTGGCCAGCCTTTCGCTCAGAATATTGCTGGCGATTCGCTCATCCGATGCCTGGAACTCCTTGAAGGTCTTCTTGCCTACCATCAGCATGTCGCGCAGGATCAGCAGCGTCCACTTGTCGCCGAAAATCTCCAGCCCGAAATTGATCGGGCAGCGGGAGCGCGGCGGATTGGGTGTCTTGACCATCTCATACACATATGCGTTTCCTCTTGCATTTCGCAAGCTAACTCTCTATCGCTTGCAAAAAGCAAGTAAAATGGGAGAATGCGATGTCGAAGAAATTCTGGTTTGCGGTCGCCGCCTATGTGCTACCGACATTTCCCTTGGGCTATTCTTGGCACCTTTCCACCTTCAAGGCCGAATACGATGCACTCAATATGTACCGCCCTGACGTGATCATTCCCCTGGGTCTTGCGTCGATGATGGTGCAGGGCATCGCATTCGCCTACCTGTATCCCAAGCTCTTCAGCACGGCCCGGGCGGACTGGCTCACAAGTGCTGTGAAGTTCTTCGCGATTTTCGGCGTTCTGGCGTGGTCTTTCCTCGTCCTTCCCGTGGCCGCCAAATACAACATGACATCGGTGCCGAAATTCTTTGCGCTGGAAACGGCATTCACGGCGATACAATATGCGATAGTCGCGCCCCTGATCGCGCTTGCTTGGCGGGATGCAAGATCGTGACCGGTCGCATTGCGGGCGGCTGGATGGGATAGTGGATGCGGAGGAATCCGAGGTCCTGGTCGCGGCGATTGCAGCTCTGGAGGAGAGTATCTAGCTCAGCCCCGGCCGGCGGTCTTGAGCGGCGCGGTGGAAACCTGGTTCTCGAGGGCGTCGAGCATATGCAGCAATTCGTTGAGCTCGGGGCTCAGCCGCGTCTCGCGCGGCTTGGGGTTGGTTTCTCGTTCAGCTTGGCCGTTACTCATGACACTCGCCTTGTTTCTGTTATTCTTGGCCC
>JANMQL010000189.1:0-3244 GCA_031370475.1 Hyphomicrobiales bacterium
GGTTTCGCCGACGTGCTCGGCTGGCGGCCGGAATTCCCGGTCGAGACGCTGCTCGCCGATCCCCGATTGAAGCTCATCGACAAGCGCCCGGTCAGGCCGTTCGGATTCTTTACGCTGCTGGAGTTCGAGCGGACGGGGTGACGTTTGCCTTGCGCGCCCTCGCTCCCTATAGTCCCGCGCTCGTGAGCAAGAGTGCGGAGTTCTGCCGGTGAAGCCGAAACTTCCTCCCCATATCGACCGCGACCTGAAGAAGGCCATCGCCTGGGCGGTGCATGCCTTCACCACCTGCGGCATCGTGGCGGGATTTCTGGCGCTGGTGGCGGTGCTGAAGAACGATCCGGTCGCGGCTTTCATGTGGCTGGGCCTCGCCCTGTTCGTCGACGGCATCGACGGCTCGCTGGCGCGAAAGGCGCGGGTTCTCGAATACACGCCCAATGTCGACGGCCGCACCCTCGATAATGTCATCGACTTCTTCAACTATGTGGCCGTGCCAGCGCTGATGGTCTACTGGTTCGACATGGTGCCCGACATGTGGGGCCTCAATGTCGCGGCCGCCGCCGCCATCATGGCGGTGTCATGCTACACTTTCGCCAATACCGGCATGAAGTCGGACGATTATTATTTCGTCGGCTTCCCGGCCCTGTGGAACGTGGTGGTTTTGTATTTCTACATTCTCGACACGCCATGGCAGGTGAATTTCGGCACCATCGCGGCGTTGAGCGTGCTGACCTTCATACCGGTCAAATTCGTGCATCCGTTGCGGGTCTCGGACTGGCGCGAGATCACCATTCCGGTGACCGTGCTGTGGGCGGCGCTGTCGCTCAGCCTCATCATCAGCGCCAAGGACCGCAGCGCCTGGGGCACGGTGGAGAGGATCGAGCTGTGGGTGTGGATTGCGGCGTCCATCTATTTCGCCGGTATTTCCCTGTGGCGCACCTTTTTCAAGAAGGCGGAGGAGGCCGACGAACGCCACGGCCACGCAACTTGACTTCGGCCCGCTCCCTTCCCTATATGCGCGTCTCGATCTTAGGCGGGGTAGCTCAGCTGGTTAGAGCACGGGAATCATAATCCTGGGGTCGGGGGTTCGAGTCCCTCTCCCGCTACCATCGCAAAATCTTACAAAACCAATAGGTTATAGGGATTCCCCCCGCCTCAAGCCGCCCTTTTCAGGAGCCCGCGGTTGATCAGGCTTTCGGCGATCTGCACGGTGTTGAGCGCGGCGCCCTTGCGCAGATTGTCGGAGACGATCCAGAGATTGAGGGCATTGTCCATGGTGGCGTCCTCGCGGATGCGGGAAACGTAGGTGGCAAAATCGCCGACGCAATCAATGGGCGTCACGTAGCCGCCATCCTCGCGCTTGTCGACGACCATGACGCCCGGCGCCTCGCGCAGGATTTCGCGGGCTTCCTCGGCCGACAGCGGCTTCTCGAACTCGATGTTGACCGCTTCCGAATGGCCGACAAAAACCGGCACCCGCACGCAGGTGGCGGTGAGCTTGATCTTGGGATCGAGAATCTTCTTGGTCTCGACATTCATCTTCCACTCTTCCTTGGTGTCGCCCGAATCCATGAACACGTCGATGTGCGGGATGACATTGAAGGCGATCTGCTTGGCGAACTTCTTCGGCGTCGGCATGTCGGTGACGAAGATGCCCTTGGTCTGGGTCCACAGCTCGTCCATGGCCTCCTTGCCGGCGCCCGAGACGGATTGATAGGTGGCGACCACGACGCGCTTGATCTTCGCCGCGTCATGCAAGGGCTTCAGCACGACGACGAGTTGGGCGGTGGAGCAATTGGGATTGGCGATGATGTTGCGCCTGGTCTTGCGCTTCATGTATTCCTCGAGCACATGGGCGTTCACCTCCGGAACCACCAGCGGCACCTCGGCGTTGAAGCGCCAGCAGGAGGAATTATCGATAACCAGGCAGCCCGTCGCGCCGATCTTCGGCGACCACTCCTTGGAGACGGCCGAGCCCGCCGACATCAGGCAGAAATCGGTCTTGGAGAAATCGAAGCGCTCGAGGTCCCGGCACTTGAGAATGCGGTCGCCATAGGAAACCTCGACGCCCATGGAACGGCGCGACGCGATGGCGAAAACCTCGTCGGCGGGAAACTCCCGCTCGGCCAGGATGTTGAGCATTTCGCGGCCGACATTGCCGGTGGCGCCGACAACCGCAACCTTGTAACCCATGGGAAAGCTCCTTCAGCTCAATCGTCCCGCCCCCCGTGGACCGTGCGGTCCTGCTTTCGGGCCTGGAGAGGTTCGGCCCTCGGCCCCCGCGGGGAGAAGGCCGGGGGAGAAGGCTTACGGCGTTTTGCCGGTTTTGGCGGTGGTCTTGACCGGAACGGCCATGGCGCCGCGAACCGCGGGGGCGGTTCCGGTCGTGGTCCAGGCTGGCGTGGCGAAATCCATGGATTTCCTGCGGTTTTGACGGGCTGCCTTCTAGCAGGTCCGCCACCCCTGTCAACTCGGCCGCCGATTGGGGGTTGGCAGGGCGGGCGGGCTTCGCTATCTAGCCGCTTCCGGCCCCATCGTCTCATGCGGAGAGGTGGCAGAGTGGTCGATCGCGCCGCACTCGAAATGCGGAGTACGCGCAAGCGTACCGGGGGTTCGAATCCCTCCCTCTCCGCCACTTAACTTATTTATATTGCTGGTTAAATCGTGTTTTAAGGCGGCATTCGAATTCTGCCCGACACGTCCGGGGCTTAAGTCGATTACCAATCCTGGACATGAGGTCGGAGACGACTTTGGTGCCGGTTCTTGGCGCCTTCCGGCGGTAAAGTCTCTTACGCGGTTCTTGGTGGTACGGGTGCAGGCGGTCGAGAGGCTGATATGCCGATCGCTGCCGCAAGAAAATACCGCGCGCCGACTTAAGATCAGCGTGGGGTCTTCAGTGACGGGTATTTCGGATCAGGCGAGACCCAGCTGTGCCCGCTGCCTGGGCCACTCTCTTGCGAGTTTGCCTTGGAGCAATAAGATCTTTGCCGTTAGCATGGCTGGCTGGCGGCCTTGCAGGATGGTCTTCGTTATCGCAGGCGCAAGAAAGCTCAGCCGGAACACGCGCGTGAAGCAGGATGAGCCCGATCTGCCGTTCTTTTTTCGACGCCGAGTCGGTGCGCTTTTCAAGGTCGCCCTTGGTCATAGAATAGATGCGGAAGTGCGGGCCTTTCGAGCCCACCGAATCGATGTATTCCTTGAGTCGGTCGCGCTTTAGTGGCGGCGGTTCCGGGTCACCGAGGCCGCC
>JANMQL010000191.1:0-4176 GCA_031370475.1 Hyphomicrobiales bacterium
ACGGCGCCGACGACGAGGCTGCGCACCAGGGCCCCGTCGCGGAAGCGCACTTCGGCCTTGGCGGGATGGACATTGACGTCGACGCGGTCGGAAGGACAGGCGACGAACAGCACGATGGCCGGAAAACGGGCCCGGGTCATCAGATCGGCATAGGCGCCGCGAATGGCCCCGGCGAGCAGCTTGTCGCGCACTGGACGGCCATTGACGAAAATGAACTGCATGCTGCCATGGGCCCTCGACCAGGTGGGGAGGCCCGCATGGCCGGAAACGCGCAAGCCATCGCGCTCGGCCTCGAAGGCAACGGAATTGCCGATGAAATCGGCACCCATGATGCGGCGGATGCGATCGGCGCCGGTCTCGCCCGGCGGCGCATCGATCAGGCGGCGCTCCTCGGTGACGAAGCTGAAGCCCACCGCCGGATGGGCCAGCGCCAGGCGGCGCGCCACGTCGGCGGCCTCGGCCGTTTCGCCGCGCTCGCTTTTCAGGAATTTGAGCCGTGCCGGAGTGGCGAAGAAAAGGTCGCGGACTTCGATCTCGGTGCCGCGCGACAGGGCGGCGGGGCGGACATCCTGGCGGACGCCGCCTTCGACGGCGACACTATGAGCCGCATCGCCGCCCTGGGGCCGCGAAGCGATGCTCATGCGGCTGACGGCGCCGATCGAGGGCAGCGCTTCGCCGCGAAAACCCAAGGTGCGGATGTCGATCAGCGCGTCGTCGGAAAGTTTCGAAGTGGCATGACGCTCGATGGCGAGGCCCAAGTCGGCGGCGTCCATGCCGATGCCGTCATCGGTGACTTTGATCAGATGACGGCCACCGCCGCGAAAAGCGATATCGATGCGGGCGGCACCGGCGTCGATGGCATTCTCGACCAGTTCCTTGACCACGCTGGCCGGGCGCTCGATGACCTCGCCCGCCGCGATGCGGTTGACGGTGCCTTCGGAGAGCCGGCGGATGCGCATGGCGGCTCTTTTAGTTCAAACCTTGCGGCCGGCCAACGATTGTCACGATGAGCCGGTCCGGATCGAGAAGGCGCTTGGCCTGGGCCTTCACCTGTTCGAGCGTCACCGCCTCGACCATGGAATTGCGGCGGGAGATGTAGTCGAGCCCAAGATTTTGCTGCTGGATGCCGAGAAGCTGGCCGGCAATTTTGGCATCGCTGTCGAAGCGCAGCGCATAGGAGCCGGTGAGAAAGGTCTTGGCCTCGGCCAGTTCCTGGGCCGTCGGTCCCTCCTCCGCCATATGCTTCATCACCTCCTTGACCAGCGCCAACGCCTCGCCGGCTTTTTCATTGCGGGTGCCGAGCGAACCCATGAACAGCCCGGCCCGGTCGAGCGGCAGCAGGTCGGCGCCGACGCCGTAGGTGAGGCCGCGCTTCTCGCGGATTTCTCCGGTGAGGCGCGAGCCCAGGCCGCCGCCGCCGAGAATCTCGGTCATGATATAGGCGGGGAAGAAATCCGGATCGCTGCGCAAGATGCCGCCGTGGCCGAACATGATGATCGATTGCGGAATGTCGCGGTCGATCACCTTGAGAGAAGGCCCGGCGGCGGGTTTCACCATGGCCGGGAGCTCGGGATCGGCGCCTTCCGGCAAGCCGCCGAAGGTGTCGTCGAGCAGGCGCGCAAGGGTTGCCGCGTCGATATTGCCGACAACGGCAATCTGCAAGGTTCGCCGTGTGAAAATCCGCTTGTGGGCGGCGGCAAGATCGGCGGCGGTGACGGCGGCCAGGGTTTTCTCGCTGCCGTTCATGTCGCGGCCATAGGGATGGCTGCCCAGGGCCGCGGTCATCCAGGCACGCGAGGCGATCTTGTCGGGATTTTCGTCATCGTCCCTGGCGCTGACGAGAAACTGCCGGCGCACCCGCTCGAGCGGTTCGGCGTCGAAGCGGGGGCTGGTGACGACCAGCTTCAAAAGGGCGAAGGACGGATCGCGATTGCGCGACAGGGTTTGGAAGTCGCCTTCGAAATAATCGAGGCTGGCATCGAAGGACATCTTGAAGGCGAGTTCGTCGCGCCGCTTCTGAAAGGCGGCGGAATCGAGATCGCCGGCGCCTTCATCCATCATGCCGGTGAGAAAATGCGACACGCCGTCCTTGCCCGCGGGGTCGAGCGCGCCGCCGCCCTTGAAGGAAAACTGCATGGCGATCAGCGGAATGGTGGTGTCCTCGACCAGCCAGGCCTTGATGCCGCCGGGGCTCGTCACTTCCTCGATGTCCATGGCCAGCGCCGGAACGGCGAAGAAGACGAGAACGAGGAAGATGGCGAACGGTTTGCAAATCAGGTGGCGCATGGGGTCAGGATCAATTCTGCGATGACGCCGGCTCGGGAATGAGCTGGCCGGTGACCGAGGCCTCGATTCTCAGTACGCCGGCGGCGGCCTTCTGGATATCGGCGGCGGTGAGCTTTTCAATATTGCTTTCCCAAGCGAGCACATCGGCCACGGTGGTGCCGGTGGTAAGGGCCGTGCCGAACATGCGGGCAAGCGTTGCCTGGCTGTCGAGGGTATAGACGATCTCGGCGAGGAGCTTGGCGCGAGTGCGATCCAACTCCTCCTGGGTGACGCCGTTCTTCACCACATCGGCAATCGCCTCATCGATCGCCAGTTCGACCTTGTCGAGGCCGGTGCCGGGATTGGGGGCGCCATAGACGCCGAAGCTGCCATAGTCGAGGGCATCGCCCGAATACCAGGCGCCGGCATAGGCGGCGAGCTTCCGCTCGACCACCAGTTTCCGGTAAAGCCGGCTCTGGGTGCCGCCGCCCAAGATCTCGGCCAGCACATCGAGGGCCCAGGCCTCGTTGCCCGTGGCGGTGGCATAACTGGGCGCGAGGTAGCTGCGCTGAACGGTGGGCGAGGCGGCACGCGCATCCTTCATGATGACGCGGCGGGCGGCGATGGGTGCGGGCTCCATGGTGCGCTTGCGGGGCGCGGGCTCGAAACCGTTCTTGAGCCCGCCATAGTATTTCCCGGCCAGCGCCTTCACCTCTTCGGCGGTGACATCGCCGGCCACCACGAGGACGGCATTGGCCGGGGTATAGTGGGCCTTGTAGTAGTCGACGGCGTCCTGGCGCGTGAGCTGCATCACTTCGCTCATCCAGCCGATCACCGGCCTGCCATAGGGGTGGGCGGCATAGAGGGCGGCATTGATCTGCTCGGCCAGCAGGCTGGAAGGATCGTTGTCGGTGCGCTGGCGCCGTTCCTCCTGAACGACCTGCAATTCGGGCAGAACGTTTTCGTCGGTCAACACCAGGTTCTGCATGCGGTCGGCTTCCAGCTCCATGACCAGTTCGAGGCGGTCGCGGGCGATGCGCTGGAAATAGCCGGTGTAGTCGAGGGTGGTAAAGGCGTTCTCCTCGCCGCCGTTCAGGCGGACCAGGCGGCTGAATTCGCCGGCCGGATGCTTGGGCGTACCCTTGAACATCAGATGCTCGAGAAAATGAGCAATGCCGGATTTGCCCTGGGGATCGTCGGCGGAGCCCACCTTGTACCAGACCATGTGGGTGACAACGGGGGCGCGATGGTCGGGGATCACCACCACCTCCAAGCCGTTGGCGAGCTTGAAATCGGCGACATCGATATCGAGCGCCCAGCCCGGCACAGTCCAGGCTGCAAGCATGAAAAGACCGGCGATCAGGCCGGCAATTCTGGAATTCATGGCGTCAATCGGGCTCCGGCGGGAATCAATCAAAAGGCAGGGCGGAGACTGCTCCGGCGCGTCCGGCCCGTCCAATGAATTCGCGGTCATGGAGGGCGGCGTTCATTCGTCCTTGAAAATATTTCCGATATTGAAAATGGTGCCGTAACTGGGATTCTTCTGGCGTTTCTTGGCCAGATAGATCGCCTTCAGTTCGTCCGCCAATTCCTGATCGGACTTGGGCGTGCCGTCGGGACGGAATTTGGAAATGCCGTTGCGCTCATAGACATCGCCCTCCGGCTTCGCCGGAATTGCGGCGGCCACGTCTTGCGCCGGGGCCGAAGCCGAAACCGGTTCGCTGCCGGCGGGGGCTTTATTCGGCACATAATCTTCGGTGATGGGACCGGAGGGGGCGCGGAGTTGCAGGTCGGGCGGCATGGAGAGATTCTGGCCGGACCTCACGGCAGCTTCCTGCGGCGCCATGGACTTGCCATAGCCGGCGACATCGAACAGTCCCCCGCCGGCGCAGCCGGCCAGGAGGGCCCCGG
>JANMQL010000193.1:0-5638 GCA_031370475.1 Hyphomicrobiales bacterium
CATGTTCGCTCTCTTGGTGAATCAACGTAAGCGCAATTTCCTTCTCCCCGTGGGGGAGAAGGAGGGGCCCACGCCGGAGGCGTGGGAGGATGAGGGGGAACCGGTCTCGCAAATGAATCACCTGCTCCCCCTCACCCTCCCATTGCTTCGCAATGGGCCCCGCCCTCGCCCCCATGGGGCGAGGGAAAGTTTCGACGTGCTGCAATTCACAGACAATCGCCCCTCAGCGGCCGACGATGTCGCCCTTCACCTCGAACCGAAAACGGAAAATGCCGCCGGAAAGTTTCACGCCTCGAAGGCGATGACGGCGAGAAGGATCGCCGCCAGCGCCGACAGCCACACGCCGGCGGCGAAAAGTTCGAGCCGGGCCAGCAAGGCGGCATTGCCGGTGCGGGCGAGTGCCATGCCGGTGCGCCGGGCCATGACATGGGAGAGTGTCAGCAGCACGACGAAACCCAGCTTGGCGTGGAACCAGGCGCTGGTCTCGGGCGCCGCCGTCCAAAAGAGGGCGAGACCGCTCACCCAGATGAGGGCTACGACCGCATCGCCGATCTTGCCAATCACCCGGCGTTGCAGGGCGAGGCCCTTGGCGATGTCGCCGCTTTGGCCTTGCGCCAGGCGGATGTTGACGAAATTGGAGAAGCTCATGCCGGTGCCCATGGCGATGAAAATGAGATGGGCGATGAGCAGCAGCTTTTCCATGTCTCAGACCTCCAATGTCCCTTGCATCACCCGTACCGCCTGGCCGGCGACGCGCACGGCCGTGAGCTTGCCGCCTTTGACGTCGGCCTCGAGATGCAAATCCGAGGGCCGGCCCATTTCATAGCCCTGCTCCAGCTCCCATGCGTGGGTGCCGTCCTTGAGCGCCTCGGCCTTGAGCAATTGCGCGGCGAGAAGTGCCGTGGCCGAGCCGGTCGCCGGGTCCTCGGGGATGCCGCCGGTGGGCGCGAACATGCGGGCGCGGAAGGAGGTCTTCGGCGCCGCGCCGCCGCGCGCATAGACATAGGCATTGTCGACGCCCATCGTGGCGATGAGCTTCGACCAATGGGGCTCAATCACCCGGCAGCGGGCCAGCGCGGCGCCCGATCCGACCGGCACATAGAAGAAGCGCGGGCCGCCCTCATAGATGCCGATCACATGGGCATCGAAGCCGATATTGGCGGGATCAAGCGACAAGGCGCGGGCGGCGTCTTCCCTGTTGGGCAGTGGCGCACTGGCGGCGAAGGGCAGGACGGGGGCGGTGAACATGGCGCGCGGCACCTCGCCGATGCGCGACACCTTGACCGGCACCAGGCCCGCCTTTTCCTCCAGGCGGATCTCGGTTTCGAAGCTGCAGCCCGCCTTGTATTTCATCTCGGCCAGCAGAATGGCGCAGCCGACGGTTGGATGGCCGGCGAAGGACATTTCGCCGCCGGGAAAAAAGATGCGCACCTTCGCCGTATTGGCGGGGTTTTCCGGCCGCATCACGAAGATCGTTTCCGACAGATTGAACTCGCGGGCGATCGTCTGCATCTGCTCCGTGGACAGATCGTCGGCGTTCAGGACGACGGCCAGCGGATTGCCGCCGAATTTGCGGGCGGTGAAAACATCAAGGGTGTGGAAGGCGAGTTTCATCTTTCAGGCCTTGAACAGGGCGTCGAAGACGAGCTTAACGGAAACCACGGCGAGCGCCACCTCGACGAAGCGGAAGAAAGCTTTTTCCGGAATGATCTTCACCAGCCGGAAGCCGAAGAAGGTGCCGGCCACGGCGATGGGGGCGAGAATGGCGGCGACTTTCAGGTTGCCGGCGGTGAACTGGCCGAGCGCCCAATAGGGAACGAGCTTCACGGCATTGACCACGGCGAAAAAGATGGTCGAGGTGCCGGCAAAGGTCAACTTGTCGAGGCGCTGCGGCAGCACATACATCTGGTAGGGCGGCGCGCCCGAGTGGGAGACGAAGCTGGTGAAGCCGGAGATGGCGCCCCAGAAGACGCCGCGCGGAATGTCGGCGGGTTTGGCCGCGCCGCCGCCGCGCGTCACCAACGCATTGATGCAATAGGAGAGGCCGATCAAGCCGACGATCAGCGTCACCAGCCACTCGCGGGTGATCGAGGCGGTGGCCCAGCCGACGGCGATGCCGAGAGTGGCGGCGGGAATCAGGATCGCCAGATTGCGCCGGTCGAAGGCGCGGCGATAGACATAGAGGCCGAACATATCGCTGAGGACAAAGATGGGCAGCAGCAGTGCGGCGGCGACGATCGGCGAAATGCTCAAGGCCAGTAGCGGCACGCCGAGCATGCCGATCAGCGGCAGGCCGCCCTTCGACAGGCCGACGGTGAAGGCGGCGAGCGCGGCCAGCAGATAGAAGGCGACGTCTGCGGTCATGCCGGCGTTTCGGGACCGAGCGCCACCTCGGCATGGGGCACGCCGAGGAATTCGCAAAGCTGCTCGGCCACGAAATTATGATCGTCGCGCTGCGGCACGCCGGAAACGGTGACGGAGCCGACGACGCCGGTTCCGATAATGTGAATGGGGAAACCGCCGCCGGCGGGCGCGTAGTCGAGCGGCGGCAGACCGCGACTTTCGTCGAATTTTTGGCCCTTCGATTCATATTCGCGGCCAACCCGATAGGAGGATTTGTGAAAGCGCATGACGGTGGCGATCTTGCGCCTGACCCAGTCGGGGTTTTCCGGCGTGGTGCCGGGAAGGGCCGCATAGAAGAGCGGCCGCCCCGCCACGCGGATGTCGACGACCAGCGGCAGCTTGCGCGTCTCGGCGGCGGCGCGCATGCGTTGGCCCAGGGCCCAGGCATCGGATTCATCGAACTTGGCGAAACGCAGCCGCTCTTCCTGGAGGGTGAGGCGGGCGATGTCGGCGATCAGGGACATGAGTGATTGAGACTCCGTGTGGAGCCTCACCATAGCGCCCTCCCCCGCCGCCACGGAAGTGGGAGCGCGCAACTATTCCGGCAAGCGGACTAGGCGAAGCCGCCGCCGCAGCCGCCGAGCACAAGTGCCGCCACGGCGAGCAAGAGGAACGGCGCCAGTTTGCGTGAATTTGCCAGTGTCATGGTCATGGTATCGCCCTTCAGAAATGGTAATTCAAGCCGGCCCGGACGAAGTGATTGTCGGAGCCGCCGACAATGGAGGCGCCGCCCGAGTTCAGCGCGTCGTCGGGCACATTTACATAGAGATATTCAAGCCGCGCCGACCAGGACTCGCCCATCATCATATCGACGCCAAAGCCGCCGGTGACCCCCACCACGAAGGCGCTGTCGGAGGGAAGGCCGGTGAGGCTGGCCTCCTTGCCGGTGCCCGCCAGGCCGGCGGTGAGGTAGAAAAGATACCGGCCAAAGGTGCGACCGCCCCTCAGGCGGGCGGTGCTCATGAAATCCTCCCGGAAGCTGCCGGCGGCGCTGTCGCCATCGAGATTGATCAGGGAGGCGTCGAATTCGGCGCCGAACACGATGCTGTCCGACTGCCAATTATAGCCGAGCTGGGCGCCGCCGATGAAACCGGCCGCCGATCCGGTCGGGCCCGGGAAGACAGGGACCTCGTTGGTGAACAGGGCGCCGGCCAGACCGGCGTGGGGCCCAAAATAAAGTCCGCTCCAGTCGATATTGTCCTGGGCAACAGCCGGAGACATCCACGCCATCAACGCGCCGAGGACCGGAAGCAATACACGCTTCATCGCCAACTCCACAAACTGCCGGACTTTTTTTGCTTTTGTGGACGCCCCAGCCCCGGTGCAGGCGGAGCCGGGGGAGATGGGAACATAATGGGGTTAACAATCGATCAAGCGGCGCGGGAGGCAATGGGAGGGGCCAACCATCGAGTCATTGCATGCAAGTATCTTATATGATACAAGCTATATCGAATGCAGAACCGCCTCAGGCCTATCCCACTTTCATTTTGGAAATCGGACTCTGGGCGTGAGCCGGTCCGGGATTGGTTGAAGGACATGAAGCCGGAGGACCGCGCCGTTATCGGCTTTGATCTGCGGCGCCTACAGTTTGGCTGGCCGGTCGGCATGCCGCTGGTCCGGTCGATGCCCCATGGAATGTGGGAGATGAGGTCGTCGTTGCCTAGTCGCCGCGAGGCGCGACTGATTTTTGCCGCGAGTGAAAACTCAATCGTGGTTCTGCACGGCTTCATCAAGAAGACGCAAAAGACGCCGCCGGGCGAGATCGCCTTGGCGCGGAAAAGACTGAAGGAGATTGGAGAATGAAATTCAAGAACAAGCACATGGGCACGCGCCTCGAAGACTGGCTCGCCGAAGAAGGCATTCTCGAGGAAGCGACCGTCGCCGCCGTCAAGTCCGTCATCGCCTGGCAACTCGGCGAAGAAATGCGCAAGAAGAAAATCACCAAGAAGCGCATGGCCGAAATGATGCGGACGAGCCGCGCCCAATTGGACCGGGTGCTCGATCCGGCAAGCGGAAATACGACGCTCGAAACGCTGTTGCGCGCGGCAAAGATCGTGGGGCGGGAGCTCAAGGTGGAGTTGGTTTGAAGCGGAGGAGCAGGACCGTTGACAGCCTTTGCTATTGGTCCACGGAAAACTGCGAACGGTTAAATCTATCGACGCTTTCCGAGCCATCGGCAAATTTCAGAGTGACTGCGATGATGTCGCCCTTCACATAAAATAGATAGCTTCATCGAGTTCGTGGGTGCGCCATCTCCCCTCTGAGCTTTCCCAAACGCTACCCCAAATCACACGCTGTCCTTCGAGCTTGCATTTGTAGCTCCACAAGGTTTGATCGTCGGCCCTCACATATGAAAGGTAGACGACAGGGCCGTCCGTCCTATCGACCGCGATGATCGAGGGATCGCGCATCATAAGGGACGCAATTGCTGCGCGGCATATGTCGCCATTGGAAAACGTGCCGTTCTCAGCATCTGCGATGTCCGCCCAAAGAAGCGTGACAGCCAAGTGGCAAGAAAGTGCTGCAACCCAGCTTCTGCGCAAGCGAATCAATTCCTCGCCTTGTCCACCAGCTTGTTCTTGCCGATCCACGGCATCATGGCGCGGAGCTTGGCGCCGACGTCCTCGATGTTGTGGCTGTCGTTCATGCGGCGGATGGCCTTGAAGCGGGCGGCGCCGGCGCGGTATTCCTGCATCCACTCGGAGGTGAACTTGCCGGTCTGAATGTCCTTCAGCACGCGCTTCATCTCGGCCTTGGTCTCGGAGGTGATGATGCGGGGGCCGGTGACATATTCTCCCCATTCGGCGGTGTTGGAGATCGAGTAGTTCATGTTGGCGATGCCGCCTTCGTAGATCAGATCGACGATCAGCTTCACCTCGTGCAGGCATTCGAAATAGGCCATCTCGGGCGCGTAGCCCGCTTCCACCAGCGTCTCGTAGCCGGCGCGGATGAGTTCGACCAATCCCCCGCACAGAACCACCTGTTCGCCGAACAGGTCGGTTTCGCATTCCTCGCGAAAGTTGGTCTCGATGATCCCCGAGCGCCCGCCGCCGACGCCGCTGGCATAAGCCAGCGCGACGTCGTGGGCATTGCCGGAGGCGTCCTGGTGGATCGCGATCAGGCACGGCACCCCGCCGCCGCGCACGTATTCGCTGCGCACGGTGTGGCCCGGACCCTTGGGCGCGATCATGATCACGTCGATGTCTTTGGGCGGCTCGATCAGCCCGAAGTGGAC
>JANMQL010000228.1:0-5033 GCA_031370475.1 Hyphomicrobiales bacterium
GTGAAGTCCAGTACCCAACCGTAGCGGCAAATTGGAGGAATGCAGTTGATTGTTTGTTTTCTACATGCTGCGGTAACCAGGGAATTCCCTTTGAGAACAACAACCCAGCATAAGATTTCCACGGTCACGTCGCCCTGATGCGCGGCTCGGTCTTGGTGCGTTTCTCGGCGACCGCCACCGTCAGCGTCATGGCGAGCGACAGCGTCGCGGCCATGGAGCGGAAGCCCTCGAAATTGGCTTCGACCACCTCGAACCACAAGTCGGCGATCTGGGCCAAGGGCGAGAAGGGGCTGTCGGTCACCGCCACCATCGGCACATGGCGCGCCGCCGCTGCCTGGGCAAGCGCCACCGACTCGCTGGCGTAGGGCGTGAAGCTCACGGCCAGCACCGCGTCCTTCCTCGTGGCGGCGGCGATCTGCTCGGCGGCGAGGCCGCCCACCGCGTCGATCAACATGCTCCGTACACCGAGCTTTCCGAAGGCATAGGCCATATACGACGAGATCGGGAAGGAGCGGCGCAGGCCGATGAGATAGATGGTCTCGGCCTTGCTGAGAATATCCACGGCGCGGTCGAGGGCGGCGGGATCGAGCTTCTCGCGAAGGCTGCCGATCGACTTCTCCGCCGCCTCGCTGAAGCCGTGGAAGAGGACGGTGGACTTCGACGCCGAGAGGGCGTGCAGGCGCAGCTGCTCGATGCGCTCCTCGTAATTGAGGATGCGGTCGCGGAGCCTGGAGCGGAAGACCTCCTGCAAATCCGAGAAGCCCTGATAGCCCATGGACTGGGCGAAGCGCACCAGCGCGGAGGGCTGCACCTCGGCCTGCTCGGCGATCGAGGCGACGGTGCCGAAGGCGATCTCGTCGGGGTGCTCAAGGGCGTAGGCGGCGATCTGGGTGAGGCGCTTGGGGAGGGCGGCGGCGCGCTCGACGATGCGCTGGCGGAGGCCCGCGAAGTCCTTCGGAAGGGTGTCCAATTGGCTCATTCTGCCTGCCAAATCGCGAGGTTCTTGCAGCTTTTGTCGAGGTTTTGCGAGGGCGTTTTCGAGGAAGAATAGTTGACACTAGCAAGTAATTTTATTGCCGGCTTTTGACCCGAAAATTAGACCACATTTCGCCGCCGCCGCCAAGCAAAATGGAATGAAAATTCCATTTCGCCGGCGGAGTGCCGGAATGTTTTAGCCGCGCCGCATGGGGCCGGGGCGGCGGCTGGAGGGGGAGGGGCTGGCGCCGGTCTCGCCCGCGAGCGCCCGGCGCAGGCGGCGGAGGATGACGGCGCGGGACTTCTCGTCGGCGGTCTTGGTGACCTCCTGGTTGATGTCGAGAACCAGCTTGGTGAGATCGCCGTGCCAGTCGGGCTGCGCCACCTGGAGGGGGTCGATGCGCGGGCGGGTATGCTCGGCCATGAAGGCGCAGGCCGTGCCGGTCAAATCGTAGACGTCGTCGAGGCGGGGGCGGAGGATGCAGTCGTGGGCGATGATGCCTCCGGCGAGGGCCTGCTCGAGGGCGATCTGGGCCTTTTCTTCGCCGTGGGTGAGGAAGACGGTGCGGGCGATGGGCAGGCGCTGCTTCAGCCAGGCGACGAGCTCGGGGGCGTCGGCATGGCCGGAATAATCCTCGAAGCGGCGGATGGTGGCGGCGACGGAAATTTCCTCGCCGTGGATGCGCACAATCTTCTCGCCGTCCTCGAGCAGGCGGCCGAGCGAGCCGAAAGCCTGGAAGCCGACGAGCAGCACCGTGGCGTTCCTGCGCCAGAGATGATTTTTCAGATGATGGCGGATGCGGCCGGCCTCGCACATGCCGCTGGCCGCCACGATGATGTGGAAGCCGGTGAAGCGGGCAATCGCCTTGCTCTCCTCGACACTGGCGGTGATGCGCAGTTGCGGCGAGGCGAAGGCGCGGGCCAGTTCATCGCCGTTCTCGAGTTCGGGCGCGTGGCGGATGAAAATCTCGGTGGCGCGCTGGGCCAGCGGCGAATCGAGAAAGATGTTGGCCTTGGGAACGGCGCCGGCCTCCATCAGCATGACGAGATCGGTGACGACTTCCTGGGTGCGCTCGACGGCGAAGGAAGGAATGAGGAGCGCGCCGCCGCGCTTGGCCGCGGCGCGGATTTCTTCGCCCAGCGCCTCGCGGCGCTTGCCGGGGGCACGCTCGAAGCGGTCGGTGCCGCCATAGGTCGATTCGCAGATCACATGGTCGAAGCCTTGCGGCGCCTCCGGATCGCGCTCCAGCATCTTGGCGGCGGGGCCGAGATCGCCGGAAAAGAGCAGATGCACGGGCTTCTCGCCGGCGGGCGCCGCCTCGACTTCGATCGACGCCGAGCCCAGCAGATGGCCGGCATTCCAGAAGCGGCAGCGGATGCCGGGGGCGGGCTCGAACCAGGTCTGCATCGGCTGGCTCTTGAACAGCTTGAGTGCCGCGGCCGCGTCCTCGCTCGTGTAGATGGGCTCGACTTCGGCGATACCGCGCTTGCGGTTCCGCTCATTGAGCTGCCTGACCTCGGTTTCCTGGATGAAGGCCGAATCGGGCAGCATCACCGAACAGAGATCGGCGGTGGCGGCAGTGGCATGGATGGGATTGGCGAAGCCGTGCTTGGCCAGCTTGGGAACCAGGCCGGTGTGATCGATATGGGCGTGGGTGAGGACAAGCGCGGTGATCGAGCGCGGATCGAAGGGGAAGTCGCGGTAGTTCAGCTCGCGCTCGGTCTTGGAGCCCTGGAACATGCCGCAGTCGATGAGGACGCGGCTGGCGCCCGCCTCGATCAAATAGCAGGAGCCGGTGACGATGCGGGCGGCACCGTGAAAGGTGAGGCGGATGGCCAATTCATGTCTCCGGAATCTTGAGGCCGCGCTTCACCAGTTCCTCGAAGGCGGCCTCGGGCGTGTCGGCGAAACCGAAGAGTTCGAGATCGCCGGCGTGGATCATGCGGGTCTCGGCGAAATGGCGGAAATTGATGGCCGAGTTCCAGAATTTCGAATCGTAGAGGACCACGGGGAGAGAATCGTCCATCTTGCCGGTCTGGCGAAGCGTCAGAATCTCGAAGAGTTCGTCGAGGGTGCCGAAGCCGCCGGGAAACACCACCAGCGCCGCGGCCCGCATGGCGAAGTGCATCTTGCGCATGGCGAAATAATGGAAGCGGAAGGTGAGATCGGGGGTCGAGTAGGCGTTGGGCTCCTGCTCCAGGGGCAGCGTGATATTGAAGCCGATGGAGGGGGCTCCGGCATCGGCGGCGCCGCGATTGGCGGCCTCCATGATGCCGGGACCGCCGCCGGTGGTGATGACATTGTGGCGCGGCAATTGATGGTCGAGCTTGGCGCCGCCATTCTCCGAGCAGATGCGGGCGAAGTTCCGGGCCGCCTCATACCAGCCGTTGCCATCGCCTTCCTTCACCCGGGCCGAACCGAAGACCACGACCGTGCTGGCCACCCCCCAGGCGCGCAAATGTTCCTCGGCTTTCTGGTATTCGAGCTGGAACCTGACCGCGCGGGTCGAATCGCCCAAGAGAAAATCCTGGTCGAGGGCCGGCAGGCGGAAGGCCGCCGCCGCCATCTGGGCCTTGTTGGAAACCGTCATGTCCAATGTGAAATCCGATTCATTGCCGCTTCTCCTTGGGGGATAGGCGCAAGACCTCTTGCAATCAAGAGGGCCATGGATCACGCTGGCGGGGAGGAGGCGGTTGATGGCGGAGACGAAAAAATCATTGGGCCACCGGTTCATGGCCGAGCCGGGCAAGGCTTTCAAGCTGGCCAAATGCGATCCGCGCGATGACGCGGGCTTTTCCGACAAGGACAAGACCAAGGCCCGGACGCTCGAAGACGCAATGGCCATCGACGGCTTGCAGGACAAGCTGTTCGCGGAAGGCAAGCGGGCGCTGCTCGTGGTGCTGCAGGGCATCGATTGCGCCGGCAAGGACGGGACGATCCGGGCGGTGTTCAATTGTTGCGGGCCCATCGGTGTGACGATCGCGCCCTTCAAGGCGCCGAGTGCCGAGGAAATGGCCCATGACTATCTCTGGCGGGCCCACAAGGCCTGCCCGCAACGCGGCCTGATCGGCATTTTCAACCGCTCGCACTATGAGGACGTGCTGGTGGTGAAGGTGAAAAAATTCGCGGCACCCGAGGCAATCGAGCGGCGCTACGAGGAAATCAACCAGTTCGAGAAGACGCTGGCCCAGAACGGCACCCGCATCCTCAAATTCATGCTCAACATTTCCAAGGACGAACAGGCCGTGCGCCTGCGCGAGCGGGTCGAGGCGCCGGACAAGCGGTGGAAATTCAATCCCGGCGATCTTGACGACCGGGCGCTGTGGAACGACTACATGGCGGCTTACGAGGCGATGGTGACGCGCTGCTCGACGACCCATGCGCCGTGGCATGTGATTCCGGCGGACCGCAATTGGGTGCGCAACGGCGCCGTCGCCCGCATCGTGCGCGAGTGCCTGGAAGAGATGAACCCGCAATATCCGCAACCCAAGGACTGGGACCCGGCAAAGATAAGGATCGTATGAGGCCATGGATCTGCAATTGAAAGGCAAGCGCGCATTGGTGACCGGCGGCACGCGCGGCATCGGAAGGGCCATCGCTTTCGCATTCGCCGAGGAGGGCGCCGACGTGGCGGTGTGCGCGCGCGACGCGGTGGCGGTGGCGCGCACCGTGGCGGCGCTGAAGGCCAAGGGCGTCAATGCCTATGGGCGGCTGGTCGATGTGACCGACGCGGGCGCGCTCGCCGAATTCGTGCACGATACGGCGGCCAATCTGGGCGGCCTCGATTGCGCCGTGGCCAATGCCAGCGCGCTGGCGAGCGGCGCCGACGAGGCGGCCTTCCGCCAGGCTTTCGAGGTCGACGTGATGCACACGCGCACCCTGGCCGACGCGGCGATGACCTATCTGGAGAAGAGCGGCACGGGCTCGTTCACGGCAATCGCCTCCGTATCGGGCTCGGAGGATTACGGCTTCGAGGATGCGGCCTATGGGGCGATGAAGGCGGCGCTGCTGTTTTATATCAAGTCGATGGCGCGCTTCGTGGCGGCCAAGGGGGTCA
>JANMQL010000237.1:0-1593 GCA_031370475.1 Hyphomicrobiales bacterium
CCGTTTTCGGGAGGTCAATAGAAAATAGCGGGAACTCAAAGGGTTAGGGTCTGGCTCAGTAGCGGGCGAGAACCGCGCCCCAGGTGAAGCCGCCGCCCATGGCTTCCATCAGCACGAGATCGCCGCGGCGGATGCGGCCATCCTTGACGGCGACATCGAAGGCCAGCGGAATCGAGGCGGCGGAGGTATTGCCGTGGCGGTCGAGCGTCATGACGATGCGGTCCTCGGGAATGCCGAGTTTCCTGGCGGTGCCTTCGAGAATGCGCCGGTTGGCCTGATGCGGTACGAACCAATCGACGTCCGAAGCTTTGACACCGGCTTCCGCCATGGTCTCCTCCATGACCGAGGCGATATTGACCACCGCATGCTTGAACACCTCGCGGCCTTCCATGCGCAAGTGGCCCACGGTCTTGGTCGTCGAGGGCCCGCCATCGACATAGAGCTTGTCGTTGTAGCGCCCGTCGGAGCGGATGCGGCTGGCGAGAATGCCTTGATCCGCAATGGTTCCCTTGCCCTCGCGCGCTTTCAGCACCACGGCGCCGGCGCCGTCGCCGAACAGCACGCAGGTGGTGCGGTCGCTCCAGTCGAGAATGCGGGAATAGGTTTCCGAGCCGATCACCAGAACGCATTCGGCCTGTTTGCAGCGGATGAAATTGTCGGCGGTGGTGAGCCCATAGACGAAGCCCGAGCACACCGCCTGAAGATCGAAGGCGGCACCCCTGGTGATTCCGAGATCCGCCTGGATCATGGTCGCGGTCGAGGGAAATGTATTGTTGGGAGTGGTGGTGGCGACGATGATCAGATCGACGTCGGCCGCTGAAAGCCCGGCATCGGCCAGCGCCCGGCGGGCCGCTTCGGCGCCCAGGCTCCTGGTCGTCTCATGGTCGGCGGCGATATGGCGGGCCTTTATGCCGGTGCGCTCGACGATCCATTCGTCGCTGGTATCGACGATCTTGCTGATATCGGCATTGGTCATGATGCGTTGCGGCAATGCCGATCCGACGCCCATGATTGCAGAACGGCGCATGTGGTTCCGGTACTTTCTGTCTAGCCGGCGGCTTCGCGCACGGCGGCAGCCGTATGGGGCGCGATCAGCCGGTTCATTTCGGTGACGTCGGTTGCGATCTTCTTTACAAGATCGTTGCGCACCATTTCAATCGCCACGTCGATGGCGGTGGCGAAGCCCAGGGCGTCGGTGCCGCCATGGCTTTTCACCACCACGCCGTTGAGGCCGAGGAACACCCCGCCATTGTGCTTGCGCGGGTCCATGCGGTCGCGCAAATCGGCGAAGGCGCCGGCGGCCAGGAGGGCGCCCAGCTTCGACAGCAGCGTGCGGTTCAGGGCGCGCTTGAGGGTGGTGGCGAGCTGCTTGGCGGTGCCTTCCGCCGCCTTCAGCGCGATATTGCCGGTGAAGCCCTCGGTCACCACCACGTCGACGGTGCCCTTGCCGATATCGTCGCCCTCGACGAAGCCCATATATTCGAGCGGCAAATTGAGTTCGCGCAGCAGCCGGCCGGCCTCCTTCACCTGCTCGAGGCCCTTGATCTCCTCGACGCCAATGTTGAGCAGGCCGATGGTCGGCCGCTCGAGGCC
>JANMQL010000240.1:0-15633 GCA_031370475.1 Hyphomicrobiales bacterium
GTCATGATGGTGCGCACGCGGCAGTCGCGCTGCTTCAGCAGACGGATGAGCTCCAGGCATTTATAGGCGGCAATGCCGCCGCCGATCACGAGCAGGACGGATTTTCCCGAAAGGCTGGTCATGGCTGCATTATGCCGGAAAACCGTTACCGGCGCGACTCCAAGGGTTAAAAGACCAAATTATAGGCAATGACGATGAGGGCGAGTGCCCCGGCCACAATGGCATAACGGGGAAGCCGCCCGTGCCGGGCCTGGGCCTTCGCCAGTTCCTCGGTGGTTTCGTGGTCGAGCCTCAAGCCGCCCGATTGCGCCATGCCGGCCAGCATATGGGTAGCCTTCTGGGCCTCGTCCAGCATGGAAGGGAGCGCCATGGCCATGCGGCCCAGGGAGGCCGCGCCCTCGACCGCGCCTTCGAGCTTGCCGACAGGACCGAGTTTGCGCTCGATCCAGCCGCGCACCACGGGCTCGGCCGTCACCCACATGTTGAGGTTGGGATTGAGAGTACGGGCCACGCCTTCGACTACCACCATGGTCTTCTGCAGCAGCAGAAGTTGGGGCTGGGTCGTCATGTTGAACTGGCCGGTCACCTCGAAAAGCTGGGTCAGGAGGCGGGCCATGGAAATTTCACTTGCCGATTTATCCATGATCGGCTCGCCGATGGCCCGCAGGGCCTGGGCGAAATTGGCGGGGTCCTCGCCGCGCGGCACATAGCCCGCATCGAAATGCACCTGCGCCACGCGCATGTAATCGCGGGTGATGAAGCCGAAGAGAATTTCAGCGAGGAACAAGCGCTCCTTGCCACCGAGCCTGCCCATGATGCCGAAATCGACAACGACGAGATTGCCGCTGTCGTCGACGAAGAGATTTCCCGGATGCATGTCGGCATGGAAGAAGCCGTCGCGGATCGCATGGCGCAGGAAGCTCTGGATCACGTTGTCGCCGAGTGCGACGAGATCGAAGCCCTTGGCCTTGAGGGCGGCGATATCCGAAATCGGCGTGCCGTCAATCCATTCGGTGGTGAGAACTTGCCTTCCGGTGCGCTGCCAATCGATTTTCGGCAGGCGGAGGCCGGGATCGTCCTGCGCGTTCTTCGCCATCTCGGCGATGGCCGAGGCTTCCATGCGCAGATCGAGCTCGAGCTTCATGGATTGCTCGAGCATGGCAACCGCCGCCACGGGGCGAAGTCTCCGGCCCTCGGCACTGAAACGCTCGGCTAATCTGGCGGCGAAGAAGAAGCTGGCAAGATCGGCGGCAAAGCGTTTCTCGACGCCGGGGCGCAGCACCTTGACGGCAACCTCCGTGCCTTCCGTGGTTCGCGCCTTGTGCACCTGGGCGATGGAAGCGGCGGCAACCGGCGGACCGAATTCCGAAAACAGAGTTTCGACATCGCCGCCGAGATTGAAAAGAATGGCGGTGCGCGCTTCCTCCATGCCGAAGGGCGGCAAGCGGTCCTGGAGCGCCTTCAATTCGAAAGCCCGTTTGGGGCCGACGATATCGGGCCTGGTCGCCAGGAACTGGCCGAGCTTGATGTAGGAGGGACCAAGTGCGGAGAGCGCCGCGGTGAGGCGGCTTTCGGCATCCATGGCGGGCGGGCGCGTGCCCAATTTGGCGATGCGCAAGAGGAGGCGCGCCGGCCAGGGCAGAGAAGCCACCTGTTCCGGCAAGAGCAGCGCGTCGTAGCGGGCGAGCGTGCGGCCGGCCTTGAGAAGCCTGTAGATGTGGACGAAGCTCATCGCCATCACAGGCGCCAGCCGGAATGAATGGCGACGATACCACCGGTGAGATTGCGGTAGGAGGCGCGGGCAAAGCCCGCCTGCTCGATCATCGTCTTGAACTGCTCCTGCTTGGGAAAGGTGCGGATGCTTTCGACCAGATAGCGGTAGGGCTGGCCGTCGCCAGTCACCACCTTGCCGATGGCGGGGATGACGGTGAAGGAATAGGCATTGTAAACCGCATCAAGCATCGGCACGTCCGGGTGGGAAAATTCCAGGCAGAGAAAGCGGCCGCCGGGCCTCAGCACGCGGAAAGCCTCCGCCAGAGCCCGGTCGATGTGGGTGACATTGCGAATGCCGAAGGCGATCGTATAGGCATCGAAGCTCTTGTCGGGAAAGGCCAACGCCTCGGCATTTCCGACGGTGAAGTCGCAGCGGCCGAGCAGGCCCTCCTTCTCGGCCCGTTTGCGGCCTTCGGTCACCATTTCGGGTGAAATATCGGCAACCGTCACATGGGTCGCGGGGCCGCCGGCGCGCACGATGCGGAAGGCGATATCGCCGGTGCCGCCCGCCACATCGAGAACGTGGAAGGACCCGGATTTCGGCGGGCCAAGCTGGGTTGCGAAATCATCCTTCCATAGGCGATGCAGCCCCGCCGACATCAGATCGTTCATCTGGTCGTAGCGTTCGGCAACCTTGGAAAACACCTCGTTGACGAGGCCCTGCTTCTCGGCCTCGGCCACCTTGCGGAAGCCGAAGGCGACATCCTTGTCTTGCACCGGATCGGTCATAAAGCTGAATCTAGCCGGTTTGTCCTAACGTTTCAGCATCGATCTGAGCTCGCCGAACGTCATGGCGCGGGTCAGATGGGCGAGGATAAAATAGCTGCCAATACCGCCCGCGACCAGCACCAGGAGACCCCAGAGAGCGGCAAGGAATCCCGCGCCCTCGGCGTAGTTCCCGGCCAGCAGCCAGGTCCCGGCGAGCAGCAGCGCGCCCATCAGGAGGCCCGACAGCATCATGCGCGGCAGGCGCCGCGACAGGCGGTCGTCAAGCGCAAAGAAGCCGCGCCGCGATAGGGTCAAGCCCAGCAGTGCGGCATTGATCCAGGCGGCCAGCGAGGTGGCCATGGCGATGCCGACATGGCCGAACCAGCGCGACAGGATCAGGCTTCCGGCAAGATTGATCGCCACCGAGACGATGGCAAAGCGCATCGGCGTTGCCGTGTCTTCGCGGGCATAGAAGCCGGGCTGGAAAACCTTGGTCATGGAAAAGGCGGGAAGGCCCGAAGCAAAGGCGAGAAGCGCCGGAGCCACGGCCAGCGTGTCGGCGCGGGTAAAGGCGCCATGCTCGAAGACCGTGTGCAGGATCGGCGCCGGAATGGCCATCAATGCGATCGCCGCGGGAATAGTCAGGAACAAGGACAGTTCCAGCGCCCGGTTCTGGCTGGCGGCGGCGGCGGCGGAGTCGCCGGCCCGCAGCTTGCGCGACAGATCGGGCAATAGCACCACGCCGATGGCGACACCGATGACACCGAGCGGCAATTGGTAGAGCCGGTCGGCATAATAGAGATAGGCGACGGCGCGATCGATGGTGGTGGCGATCATGGTGGCGATCACCAGATTGATCTGCATGACGCCGCCGGAGACAATGCCGGGAAATGAAAGCGCGATAACGCGCTTCACATCGGGGGTGAATCGCGGCCATTTGGGCAGGAGCGGCATTCCGGCGCGGCGGCAGGCCACGGCAAGCAGCGCATATTGGGCGATGCCGGCGGCGAAAATACCCCAGGCGAAGATGTAGCCGGTTGCCGGACTGTCGCCGGTGGACAGAAGCCAGACCACGAGGTTCGAGGCGATCATCACGAGATTGAGGAGGATCGGCGCCGCCGCCGCCGCCGTGAAGCGGTTGAGGCTGTTGAGCACGCCGGACTGCAGCGCCGTCAGGGACATGAACAGCAGATAGGGAAAGCAGATACGGGTCAGATCGACGGCGAGATCGAATTGCGGCGGCGTGCCGGCGAAACCGGGAGCGATCACATACATGAGCAGGGGCATGGCCATCATGGCGGCGGCGGAGAAGACCAGAAGCCAGGCGAGAAGTGCAGAGAACATCTCGACGGCGAAGGCATGGGCCTTCGCCTCGCCTTCGCCCGCGATGCGCTTGGCGAAGAGCGGCACGAAGGCGGAATTGAAAGCGCCTTCGGCGAACAGCGCCCGGAACAAGTTGGGAAAGCGCTGAGCGACGAAAAACGCCTCGGCGACCAGGCCGGTGCCGATGGTGAAGGCGATGAGCTGGTCACGCAGGAAGCCAAGGAGACGGCTGACCAGCGTCAGACTGCCGACGGTTGCTGCCGATTTAAGCAAGGACATGCGCTTGCGATTCCCTAATAGACGCTATGCGCATGTTCACACACTTGCCGCAACAGCCGGTTGCTGCGGCGCCAGGACGGCGAAAAGCGCCCGCTCGATCTGCCGGTGGCGGGCGGCGTTCTCGATCTTGCCGCCGGTCAGATCGGTCACATAGAAGACGTCGGTGGCCTTTTCGCCGAAAGTGGTGATGTGGGCCGAGGCGATGTTGAGATTGAGGCGGTAGAGCGCCTCGGTGAGATCATAGAGCAGGCCGATACGGTCGAGGCCGTTGATCTCGATGACCGTGAAGCGGTTCGACGACTGGTTGTCGACGATAACGCGGGGCTCGACGGTGAAGGCGCGGATGCGGGCCTGGGGCCGCCAGGCGCGGGCGACCGCCTCCTTCAGGCGCAATTCGCCGCTGAGCGCCTTGCGGATCAGCTCGGCCACACGCGCCGCACGGCGGCGCTCGTCATCTTCATCGGCGAACTCCCGTTGGATGAGGATGGTATCAAGCGCCATGCCGTCGGTGGTGGTGAAAATCTGCGCCCCGGCGATATTGGCGCCGGCCGCCGCACAAGCGCCGGTGATGAGGGCGAGCAGGCGCGGGTGGTCGGGTGTGTAGACGGTAAGCTCGGTGATTGCCGTGAAGGCGTCGGTTTCAACCTCGGTCACCACTTCGCCCCGCGCCGCGCGGACCATGAGGGCCTGGTGTTTCAACTGTTTCTCGACGCTGGTGCCCAGCCAATAGGCATCGTAGTGGCGGGCCGCATAAGCGGCATTCTCGGCCTCGCTCCAGGACGGCAGGCGGCTGAAAAACAGGTTCTGGGCATCGGCGAGGCGCTCCTTACGGGTCACGCCGGTGTGACCGCCGGACAAGACCGGCTCCGCTTCGGCATATAGGGTGCGCAGCAACTGACCCTTCCAGCCGTTCCACACGCCGGGACCGACGGCACGAATATCGACGACGGTGAGAATGAGCAGGAGCTTCAGACGCTCCGGGCTCTGCACGATGGCGGTGAAATCGAGAATGGTCTTGAAGTCGTTCAGGTCGCGCATCTGGGCGGTCTCGCTCATCAGCAGATGATGGCGTACCAGCCAGGCGACTGTTTCGGTCTCGCTTGGCGAGAGGCCGAGCCGCGGGCACAATTCGAGTGCAATGCGCTCGCCAGCCAGCGAGTGATGCTCGGGCCTGCCCTTGGCGATGTCATGCAGGAAGGCCGCCACGTAGAGGGCGCGGCGGCTGGTGAGGGTGGGAAAGATCGCGGCGGAGAGCGGATGGTCCTCGGCGAGTTCGCCCCGCTCGATGGCCGAGAGAATGCCGACGGCGCGGATCAGATGCTCGTCGACCGTGTAATGATGATACATATTGAACTGCATCATGGCGACGATACGGCCGAAATCGGGAATGAAGCGGCCAAGTACGCCGGCCTCGTTCATCATGCGCAGCGCGGTTTCCGACAGGACGCCGGTGGTCAGCATGGCGATGAACAGTGCGTTGGCCTCGGCGTCCAGGCAAACCCGCCAGTCGATCAGCCGTAGCGAACGGCGTACCGCCTTGAGCGTGTCGGGATGAATTTCGATGCCGTCGCGGGCGGCGACGGCGAAGAGGCGGATAAGATTGACCGGGTCTTTCTCAAAGACGGCAGGGGAAGACAGAACTATCCGACCGCCTTCCAGGCGGAAATCGGCAGCGTCCTTGATGCGGCCCGACGTCCGTGGCCGCAAACGGCCGAGCATGCGGCTGAGGCCCGGCACGTCCTTCACCTGCCGGGCCTCGAGGCTGGCGCAAAAAATGCGGGTCAGATCACCGACGTCCTTGGCGATGAGGAAATAATGCTTCATGAAGCGCTCGACCTGCTTCAGTCCGCCGCGCGCCTGGTAACCGAGGCGGTCGGCCAATTCCTGCTGGCGGTCGAAACTCAATCGGTCCTCGCCGCGTTTGGCGACAAAGTGCAAGTGGCAACGCACCGCCCAGAGGAAATTCTCGCATTTCTTGAAGGTAGCGAGATCGCCGCGCGTGAAGGCGCCCTTCTCGGCCAACTCGTCGGGTGAATTGGTGGCATAAAGAAATTTGGCGATCCAGAACAATGTGTGCAGATCGCGCAGGCCGCCCTTGCCGTCTTTCACGTCGGGCTCGACCAGATAGCGGCTGACACCCGCCTTGCGATGGCGGAGATCGCGTTCGGACAGCTTGCTGGCGACGAATTGCCTGGCGCCTCCGACAACGATTTCCTTGCGGAATTGCCGGACGAGGCCGTCGTAGAGGGCCCGGTCGCCGCAGATGAAGCGGGCTTCGAGGGTAGCGGTCAGGATGGTGATGTCGGTCCTGGCCTGACGGATACATTCATCGATGCTGCGGGTGGCATGGCCGACTTTCTGGCGCGAGTCCCAAAGTGCATATAGGATGAACTCGACGGCGTTTTGCACGGCCGGTGTCTGTTTCGACGGCAAAACGAAGAGAAGATCGATATCGGAGCCCGGCGCCAGGGTGCCGCGGCCATAACCGCCCACCGCGACGACGGCAATGCGTTCGGTCACCGGCGCGGCGAACAGCCGCGTCGTGGCGATATCGAAAAGCGCGCGGACGATTTCGTCCTCGGCAAAACTCAAATTCTCGGCGCAGCGCGTGCCCTCGCCATCGGCCACGAGACGTCGTTCAGCCTCGGCGCGGGCGGTCGTGAGAACTTCCTTCAACACTTCGACAATGGCCGGACGCAGTTTGGCCGGCGCCTTGCCATGTCGATCGGCAAGGGAGTCAAGTATTTGCCGCAGCGCCGGCGCGTCGATCAATTTGGCGGGTTCGGCGATGACAGTCATGGCTTGTCCGGCAAGGCGGCCTTGAGTTCATAGAGAAGCGCCAGGGCTTGGCGCGGCGACAATTCATCGGGGGCGGTGGCGGCCAGTTTTGCCTCGATCTCGCTCGGCCCTTTTGGCCGGAAAACCGCCGGCCGGGCCGCCGAAAACAGCGGCAAATCGTCGGCCAGCGACAGGCGGGCGGCGGACTGGTCGCTCTTCTCCAGAAGCTCCAGCACCTCGGCGGCGCGCGCCGTGACAGCGGCCGGGAGGCCTGCGAGCTTTGCCACCTGGATGCCATAGGAGCGGTCGGCAACACCGGGGACGACTTCATGCAGGAATACCACATCGCCATGCCATTCGCTCACCCTGACGGTGGCATTGGCGAGATGGGGCAGCCGTGCCGCCAGGGCGGTGAGTTCATGGTAATGGGTGGCGAAGAGGGCACGACACCGATTCGCCTCGTGTAGATGCTCGACCGTTGCCCAGGCGATTGAGAGGCCGTCGAAAGTGGCGGTGCCACGGCCGATCTCGTCGAGGATGACGAAGGAGCGTTCCGTCGCCTGATTGAGGATGGCCGCCGTTTCGACCATCTCGACCATGAAGGTGGAACGGCCGCGGGCCAGATCGTCGGCCGCCCCCACCCGGCTGAACAGCCGATCAACAATGCCGATATGGGCGGATTCAGCCGGCACGAAGCTGCCCATCTGGGCCAGGATGACAATCAGGGCGTTTTGGCGGAGGAAAGTGGACTTGCCGGCCATGTTGGGGCCGGTGAGCAGCCAAAGCCGCTTGCCGCCGGTTGAGAGATCGCAGTCATTGGCGATGAAGGAGGCATCGGCACGCTCCTGCAGCACGGCCTCGACGACCGGATGGCGGCCGGAGCGGATTTCAAAGGCGGTGGACTCGTCGATCCTTGGACGCACATAGCGCCGCCGCTCGGCCAGTTCGGCGAGCGCGGATGCCACGTCGACGGCCGCCGCAGCCTCGGCGATACGTGAAATCGCCTGACTTTCGGCGATCACCGATTTTACCAGTCTGTCGAATATTTCCAGCTCAATCGACAGGGCGCGATCGGCGGCGGCGGCGATGCGGTGTTCGAGGCCGGCGAGCTCGGTGGTGACGAAGCGCATGGCATTGGCAACGGTCTGCCGGTGGATGAAGGTTGCCGCCAGTTCCGGGCTCTGCAGGGCGGCGGCGTTCTGGGCGGTAACCTCGATAAAGAAGCCCAAAATATTATTGTGCCTGATCTTGAGGCCGCGGATGCCGGTGGCCTCGGCATATTTGCCCTGGAGCCCGGCAATCACCTGGCGGGTGTCGTCGCGCAGTTTGCGGTTCTCGTCCAGCTCCGGGTTGTGGCCGTGGCGCACGAAACTGCCGTCGCGTGCAAGCAACGGCAATTCGTCGGCAAGCGCGGCGGCGAGATCGGTCATGAGCAGGCGCGGAATATCGGTCAAGACGGCGCGGACGGCGGCGATATTGGCCGGTTGAATGTCCAAGCTGCTGCCGGATGAAAACCGTGAGGAGAGAGCTTCGGCACAGGCCAGCCCGTCACGGATGGCGGCCAGATCGCGGGGACCGCCACGACCGACACTCAGGCGGCCGAGGGCGCGTTCGAGATCCGGCATGGCGGCGAGCGCCTGGCGGAATTCGGCGCGCCGATCGCGGGCGCCGGCAAAGAAACTCACTTCATCGAGGCGTGCGTCGATCGCCGCTGCTTCGGTCAGCGGATTGGCGAGACGGTCGGACAAGAGCCGCGCCCCGCCCGCCGTCGCCGTCATGTCGATCACCGACTGGAGGCTGCCGCGACGCTCGCCGGCCAGGGTACGGGTGAGTTCGAGATTGGTGCGAGTGGCAGCATCGATAATCAGCGAGGCGCCCGGCACCTCGCGGCGGGGATGGCGCAGGTGTGGAACCCGACCCACCTGGGTCACCATGATATAGTCGAGAAGGCCGCCGAGTCCGGCGATCTCGGCTCGCGAGAAAGTCCCGAAAGCGTCGAGCCCGGCAACGCCGAAATGTTCCTTGAGGCGGCGCTCGCCCGACGCGCTGTCGAAGCGGCTAGCGGGAAGTGGTGTCACGGCACTGCCGGAATTGTCGAGAATTTGCGAGATTCCCGGCTCGGCGAGCAGGGAATCGGCGATCACGATCTCACGCGGCTCCAGACGGGCGACATCGGCCGCCAGGCGGCCGGGTGCCGTCAGCAGAACCGCGAGATCGCCCGAAGATATATCGGCGAAGGCCAACGCCAATTCGCCGGCACTTTTCACCCGCGCCACCGCCGCGAGATAATTATGCGTGCGCGACTCAAGCAGCGAATCCTCGGTGAGCGTTCCCGGCGTTACCAGCCGCACCACATCGCGCTTCACCACCGATTTGGCGCCGCGTTTCTTCGCTTCGGCCGGATCTTCCGACTGTTCGCAGACGGCGACCCGGTGGCCATGGCGGATCAGCCGCTGCAAATAGCCATCGGCAGCATGGACCGGCACGCCACACATGGGAATGTCCTCGCCGTGATGCTTGCCGCGCTTGGTGAGGGCAATGCCGAGAGTGCGCGAAGCCTTTTCGGCGTCATCGAAGAAAAGCTCGTAGAAATCGCCCATCCGGTAGAACAGCAGGCAATCGGTATGGGCCCGCTTGATCTCGAGATATTGCGCCATCATCGGCGTGGCCCGCTCGCCCGCCGCCCCATTGTCGATGGCCGCCATCTCGTTCATAGCTCTCCTTAGCAGGAATCCCGGAAAATCTCACAATTTGGCATGGTACGGATCGGGCTTGAGGTATGACCGTCCACTCTCTAACTTGCCCCATCAGGGTTCCATTCATCGGCATTTCCAAAGGATTTTCATGAGCGCTGACCGCAAGCCAGGCAAAAGGCCAACCTTCACCGACGAGGAGGCCCTGCAATTCCATCAGCGCGGCAAGCCGGGAAAGCTGGAAATCAACCCGACCAAGCCGATGGCGACGCAGCGCGATCTGTCGCTTGCCTACAGTCCCGGCGTCGCCGTTCCGGTGCGCAAGATCGCCGAGTCGCCCGACACGGCCTATGACTATACGGCCAAAGGCAATCTTGTCGCCGTGATCAGCAACGGCACGGCGATTCTGGGGCTCGGCGATCTGGGGGCGCTGGCCTCCAAGCCGGTGATGGAAGGCAAGGCGGTGCTGTTCAAGCGCTTCGCTGACGTCGATTCGATCGATCTCGAAGTCGATACCAAGGACGTCGACGAATTCATCGGCGCGGTGCGCTATCTGGGACCGACCTTCGGCGGCATCAATCTCGAGGATATCAAGGCGCCCGATTGTTTCATCATCGAGCAGCGGCTGCGCGAGCTCATGGATATTCCGGTGTTCCATGACGACCAGCACGGCACCGCCATCATCGCCACGGCGGGGCTGATCAATGCTCTGGAAATCACCAAGCGCGACATCAAGAACTTTAAACTTGTCTGCAACGGCGCCGGCGCGGCGGCGATTGCCTGCGTCGAACTCATCAAGTCGCTGGGGGTGCCGGGCGAAAACGTCATTCTCTGCGATTCCAAAGGCGTGGTCTACAAGGGCCGCAGCGAGGGCATGAACCAGTGGAAATCGGCCCATGCGGTCGCCACCAAGGCCCGCTCGCTCACCGATGCCATGGATGGGGCGGATGTGTTCTTCGGGCTCTCGGTGGCGGGCGCCCTCACCGCCGCCATGGTCAAAAGCATGGCAAAGAATCCGATCATCTTCGCCATGGCCAATCCGGATCCGGAAATCCGGCCCGAGGACGTGGCGAAAATCCGCTCCGATGCGATCATGGCGACGGGCCGTTCGGACTATCCCAACCAGGTCAACAATGTCCTGGGCTTTCCCTATATTTTCCGCGGCGCCCTCGATGTCCGGGCCCGCACCATCAACGAAGAGATGAAAATTGCCGCGGCGCAGGCGCTGGCCAAGCTGGCGCGCGAAGACGTGCCCGACGAGGTGGCTGCCGCCTATCACGGTTCGAGGTTGACTTTCGGCCCCGACTATCTCATTCCGTCTCCCTTCGATCCGCGCCTGATTTCAACTATTCCAGTAGCGGTCGCCAAAGCGGCCATGGCGTCGGGCGTGGCACGCAAGCACTTCGCCGATCTCGACGAATATGCGGCCCAGCTTTCGGCACGCCTCGATCCGATCGCCGGAACCTTGCAGAATGTCTTCGAACAGGTCCGCGTTAACCCGAAGCGCGTCGTCTTCGCCGAAGGCGAGGAAGACCGGATGATTCGCGCCGCCAACAGCTTCGCCAATGCCGGACTTGGCACTGCCATTCTTATCGGCCGCGAAATCGAGATTGAAAAGACGCTGGCCGCCAGCGGCCTCGAACTCAACGAGAATGTGGAAATTCTCAACGCCCGTATTTCCGAGCGCAATGTCGATTATGCCAACTATCTCTACGAGCGTCTGCAGCGCAACGGCTTCCTGTTCCGCGACTGCCAGCGCCTGGCCAATCAGGACCGCAACGTTTTCGCCGCCTGCATGGTGGCGCTGGGCGATGCCGATGCGCTGGTGACGGGCCTCACCCGAAATTTCTCCGTCGCCCTCGACAATGTGCGCCAGGCGGTCGACAACCGGCCCGGGCACCGGCCGATCGGTGTTTCCATGGCGCTGGTGCGTGGCCGCACGGTATTCATCGCCGATACGTCGGTGCATGAACTGCCTTCGGCGCAGGAGCTCGCCGATATCGCCCAGGAGGCGGCGGGCGTGGCGCGCCGCTTTGGCTACGAGCCACGAGTCGCCTTCCTCTCCTATTCCACCTTCGGCTATCCGCGCGGCGAGCGCGCCGAATATGTGAGAAATGCCGTGGCAGAACTCGACCGGCGCCATGTCGACTTCGAATATGAGGGCGAGATGGGCGCCGACGTGGCCCTGTCGCGCGAGGCCATGGCGCTCTATCCCTTCTGCCGCCTGACCGGGACCGCCAATGTGCTGGTGATGCCGGCGGCGCATTCGGCCTCGATCTCCACCAAGATGCTGCAGCAATTTGGCGGCGTCACCGTGGTGGGACCGCTGCTGACCGGCCTCGACAAGCCGGTGCAGATCGCGTCCATGTCGGCTACCACCTCCGACATCGTCAATCTGGCGGCGATCGCGGCTTACGATATCAATCGTTAGGCTTGCCGAAATGAGCTAAATATCGGGCATCGATGGCTGAGACGGGAAGCACGATCAGCACGTCGATGGTGTTGAATTGCGCATCGATCACCGCGCCCTCGCCGATGTAGCAGCCGAGCCGCAAATAGCCCTTGATCAGCGGCGGCAATTCCTTCAGTGCGGCCTTCGGATCGACCTGCGCGGCGGGCAGTCGATTCATCTCGACATAGCGTTGCGGGTGCGCGCAGACGCGCCATTCGCGCGGAGCCGAGTGATTCCGGGCGAGATACGTCAAAGTCGCCGCATGACGATCCGGGTCCGTGCCCTCGAGACTGGCGCAGCCCAGCATCACATTGAGACGGTGGTGGCGCACATAGTTCCAGATGCCCTGCCAGAGCAGCTCGACCACCGGTCGGGTGCGAAAGGGCTTGAGCACGCAGGAGCGGCCGAGCTCGAGAAAGCGCAAGCCCGGGTGGGCCGTAATGAGCGGCGCAAGGTCGAATTCGTTCTGGGTGTAGAAACCTCCTTTGACCTCCGCCACATCCTGGCGCAGCAGGCGATAGGTGCCGACCAGATCGGACCCGTTGGTGACGATCAAGTGATCGCAAATGCCGTCGAAGCGGTCGGCATCGATGCGGGCGGCGGCGGCCGCGGCATCGGGCCTGGCATTCAGTTCCTCATAGAACACGCGGTAACGAAGCTTCTGGGCCGCGGCGATTTCACCGGCGCCGGCGGCCAGACGAACAGCAAGATCACCCTTGATGGCAAATGTGGTACTGGATGCGGACTGCGGCATGGACTCCCTCGGCATGGTTTTGCCACAGGGGGCAATACGATGAAAGTCCGATGACGGTTCAGGCCGCCTGCCGGCTGGCGGCGAGGCGGGCAACGGCCTCATCGAGATCGTGGCGGTCGAAAGGCTTGGAGAGATGACCGTTCATGCCGGCATCAAGGCATTCATCATAGTCCTCACGCCGGGCATTGGCGGTCAGGGCCAATATCGGCAGGGGTTTGGCAGTCCGGCGCCGACGCTCCGCGGCACGGATGCGCCGGGTCGCTTCCAGGCCGTCGATATCGGGCATTTCAACGTCCATTATCACCAGGTCGGGAGTCTCGCCCTGCTTGAGCAATGACAGCACCTGCCTGCCGGTCATGGCATGGGTGACGAGGTGGCCGGCCTTTTCCAACATGGTACGGGCGAGCAGCGCATTGACAGGATTGTCCTCGGCCAGAAGGATTCTGAGCCGCCGCAAGCGTCCGGCCTGTTTCACCACCTTACGCAGGCGCGAGACGGCGGCATCGATGGCGGTGCCGTCCTTCGCGGTAAGCTGCCGGAGCAGTGTCTTGCGGCGGAACGGCTTGAGCAGATATCCGGCGAAGGGCGGGCCTAACAGATCGCGCCACTGGCGCCGCTCTTCCGCCCGCATAATGATCCAGACCTGCTTGCGGTCCGTGCGGCCATTCCTAGGTTTGCGCGCCCAGCCGCGCAGCAGGGTCCCATAGGACGAATCGGAGATGATGGCGGCGGCTGGCTCCGCGCCCGGCTCCAAAAGAGCCCGGCGCAATTCGGCCGCACTGGCAAGGCGACTCACGGTGGCACCGAATTCGGCAAGCGTCGCCACGAGGTGGTCGGCGATCGGCCCATCGGCGAGGGCAAGTTGATAAATGCGGCCGGCCAAGACCGGCTCCGGCGCGTCGGCGTTGCCAGTGGATTCCAACGGCAACACAAAGGAAAAACAGGACCCCTTCCCCGGTGCGCTCGTTACCGAGATCGTGCCGCCCATCCGTTCAATCAATTTCTTGGCGATGGTGAGACCAAGTCCGGTGCCGCCGAAGCGGCGCGAGGTGCCGGCGTTGGCCTGGACATATTCCTCGAAGATGCGTTTGCACTCGTCCGGCGACATGCCGACGCCCGTGTCCCTGACATCGAAGCGGAGTTGGCCATGTTCGTCGAGGTCGGCGGTCAGTGTGACGCCGCCCCGGTCGGTGAACTTGATGGCGTTGCCGCAGAGATTGAACAGGATCTGGCGTAGCCGGTTCTGGTCGCCCATGATCCGGGCCGGGACGCGGGCCGATACGTGGCCGGAAATCTCGATGCCCTTATCGTGGGCGCGGGGAGCGAGAAGTTCGGCGACCGATTCGACGACGGCCGTCACATCGAAGGGCTTGTCCTCGAGTTCGAGCCTGCCGGATTCGATTTTCGAGGTGTCGAGAATTTCATCGATGATCGACAGCAGCGCCCGGCCGGAGGATTCGGCGGCATGGGCGTAGCCTTTTTGCTCGGGCGTCAGTTCGGTGTCGAGCAGCAGGCCGACCATGCCGATGACGCCGTTCATGGGGGTGCGGATTTCGTGGCTCATGGTGGCGAGAAAGCGCGACTTGGCGCGATTCGAGGCATCGGCCTGGGCGCGGGCCTGTTGCAGGGCGCCGATCGTGGTGGCCAGCGCCAGCATACGGCGGCGGGCGGCGCGGCGCCAGGCGAAGGCGCCGGCGGCAATGCCCACCGCCATGATCACACCGGAGATCATCAGGGTGAGCAGGGCGGACGAGACACCGTTGGGCAGCGACTGGACGACAACAAAGGCGCAGACCACCAAGGCGGCGGAAGCGCCCGCCAGTACTGCGCCATAGCTGGCTTCCGGACGCGCCAGATCGCGCAACGCATGTTCGACGGCGTCGGCGCTGGAAAGAACGGAAGGTGGCTGTGTGCCGCCATGCGCCATATGGCAATTCCCCGTTGTTTGTTTTGGTTTTGATTGAAATTGGCAGAAAGGAATTTTTAATAAACGCAAAGGTCGGTCAAAGGTAAACGGGCGGTTAACGGCCTGTGCCATTGACGGGCATACACCTCGGATTTAAGGCAAAAGCCCAACATGAATCGCGCCCAGATCGAATCTGCTGCCCGGCATTTGTGGGCCCACTGGCAGGAGGGGACCCGCACCGGGGGACTGCCGGATGATTGCCGGCCAGCGACGCGGACTGCGGCTTATCGAATTGCCGACGCGATTGCCGGTCTATCGAAACAAGGCGTCGTCGGCTGGAAGATCGCCGCCACCAGCGAAGCGGGGCAGAAACACATCAATGTCGCCGGCCCTCTGGCGGGGCGGCTTCTTGCAAAGCGCGTACTGGCGGCTGGAGCCGTGGTGCCACTCGAGGACAACATCATGCGAGTGGCCGAAGCCGAATTTGCCTTCCGATTTGGCCGCAACCTGAGGCCGCGGCCTGCCGCCTATGAGCGCCGCGAAGTCATGGCGGCGGTGGATGGCCTGCACCTGTCGCTGGAAATTCCCGATTCGCGTTACCGCGATTTCACGGCGGTGGGCGCCGACCAGCTCATCGCCGATACGGCCTGCGCCTGCTGGCTGGTGACCGCCGCATCGGCCTATCCGGATTGGCGCTCGCTCGATCTCAAGCAGCACCGGGTCGAGGCCTATGTCAACGGAACGCTTGCGGCATCGGGCAGCGGTGCGGCCGCACTCGGAGATCCGGTCGTCGCCCTTACCTGGCTGGTCAACGAGGTGGCGACATTCGCCGGCGGCATCAAGGCGGGCGATCTGGTGACAACGGGCACCTGCCTCAAGCCGGTGACAATCGCACCGGGCGACGAGGTGCGGCTCGACTATGGGGTTTTGGGAACGCTTTCGGCGCGGATCGTTTAAGCCGCTGCCT
>JANMQL010000269.1:0-2145 GCA_031370475.1 Hyphomicrobiales bacterium
TGGGGACTGCAGGCCTCGGCTACCTGTTCGCCGAAACGAAGGCCGATTTCAATATGGAGCGCGCCTTCGGCGCCACGGCCGTCGCCATCGTCGTGTCGATCCTGTTCTTCGTTTCGGCGCTGGCCGTGGAACGCTGGGTGAAGGAGCGCTGGAATTGAACCGCGAGGGAGCGTGCAATGACTGATGAGCGACCGAAAGCAGTGCCCACGGAGATGATTTCGAATCAACGGGTCATCGTAACCGAGTGGCGCTTCGCCCCCGGTGCGGAGACCGGCTGGCACCGGCATGCCCACGACTATGTCGTCGTCCCGATGACGACCGGAAAATTGCTGCTGGAGGAGAAAACCGGCAATCGCTTTGCCGATCTCCACCTCGGCCAACCCTATGCCCGCGAGGTCGGGGTCGAGCACACCGTCGTGAACGCCAACGAGTCCGAATTCGTCTTCATCGAAATCGAACTGTTGCCCTGACCCGGCGTCCGTTTGCCAGCGCTCGTGTCGGAACTCCAGATCATCCTGCTCGCCAACGGTGCAGTCGCCCTTGGCGCGGCGATACAGGGTTCGGTCGGCTTTGGCATGAACCTGGTCGCACTCCCGCTGCTGATGGCGCTGGACGGGCGCCTGGTTCCGGCGCCGCTGCTGATCGCGCATCTGGTCCTGGTCACGTGCCTGTCGACCATAGAGTGGCGGCAGATCGACCGGACCATCCTCATCCCCGCGGTGATTGGGGCGATTCCCGGCACCGTGCTCGGCTTGCTCGCCATCACGCTGATGAGCCGCGATGTGTTCGTCGCATTTACGGCCGCCGTGCTGATCGGAGGCATCGCAGCAACCGCGCTGCGAGTCAGGGTTCCGCGCACGCCACTGATTGTGGGCGTCGTAGGCGCCGTCTGCGGCCTTTGTGGGACGACCACATCGGTAAATGGACCGCCTCTTGGAATGATCATGATCGGGGGCAGCCACCTGGCGGCGATCCGCTCGACACCGGCGCTGTTCCTGCTGTTGTCGACGGTCTTTTCGCTGGCGGCACTGTATCTCGGCGGGAAGCTCAGCAGCGCCACGATCACGCTGGCCGCGTCGCTCGTGCCCGGTACGTTGATCGGACTTGGGATATCGAAATTCGTGATACGCGCACTGGGGCACCGCATTGCGCCGCGGGGGATATTGCTTGTCACATCGGTTCTGGCGACCGCGGTATTTGTTGCCAAGGAATGGGTCCTCTGACCTGGCGCCGGTCGGGAACAAACCAGTCTTCGTTCAGGCCATCGCCTACAGCTCCGACAACCCCTCCGCCTGCTCCAGTACCGAGGTCAACCTCACCGCGGTGTTCCGGTGCGCACGCGCCGCGACCGGGCCGCCATGATTACCGGGCATGCGCTGCCGGTCGACGGCGGATTTCTGGCGCAGTGAGCACGCCTGCGCGGCAGGATGGGTGAAGATAGCTCGCCTTTAACCGCATCCGAGGTGATTTCGTCAACTCCATTTGGCCCACTTCGATGATCTGATTTGGCCCACCTCCGAAGATCGTCGATAGACACCATTTTTGTAGGTGTATTCGTGGGGTAGAAGTCGAAGATGCACAGGATCGAAGATGTGCGAAATCGCACAGTTGACGGGCCGCGCGGCGCACGGGCATACTGACTGACGACTGGCAGTTGAAGTTCTTCGGGGGGAACTGCACATGACCACCAGCAAATCGGCTGTCGCGGCCCTGCTCGCCGCTTTCGCAGTTATGGCCGGCGCCGGCCCCGCGGGCGCTGCCCACGCAGCTACGGCGACGACGCAGGCGGCCACCGCAGTCACGCTGACGGTGACCAAGGCAGGCAGCGGATCGGAATCATTGACGACTACTGGTGCAACCAGGACGAACTCGAACGCACCGTGCAATACTTGATGATCGCGTTGAGCCAGGGGCACGACATTGTGCGGCTGGTCCGCAACAACGTGGCGGAGACGCGTTGACATGGCAACGCCAATCGTGATGCTTGTCCTGCTGATGGTGCCGTATGGATTGGTGCGCATGGCCTCGGCGATCACCGGCAGGAATTTCAATGCGCGAGGTGCCGCCGCCATCGGGCTGGGTATCCTGTTCGTTTTCACCGGCCTCGGACACTTTGTCCAAGCGGAGCCGATGGCGCTGATGCTG
>JANMQL010000270.1:0-2156 GCA_031370475.1 Hyphomicrobiales bacterium
CGTCGAGCACGTGCTGGCGCAGCGTCGACCCGGGGGTCGACACCTTGGAACTCTTCCGCATCTGCGCGTTGCGGATACGGGTCAGCATATCGCCGAGGGGATCGCTCATCGTCATCTTGTCGCCCTCCCTACCAGCTCGACTTCACAAGGCCGGGGATCATCCCCATCGAGCCCAGATCACGCAGTGCGATGCGCGACATCCTGAGTTTGCGATAAACACCGCGCGGCCGGCCGCTGATCTCGCAACGATTGCGGATACGCACCTTGGCGGAATTGCGCGGCAACTCGGCGAGCTTCAGACGCGCCTGGAAACGCTCTTCCGGCGTCAGGCTCTCGTCGTTGGCAACGCGCTTCAACTCGGCGCGCTTGCCGGCGAACTGCGCCACCATCCTGCGGCGGCGGTTGTTCTTCTCGATCGAACTTTTCTTTGCCATTTCGGCTGTCCTACTGGCGGAACGGAAAATCGAAGGCCTTGAGCAGGGCGCGGGCCTCATCGTCGCTCTTGGCGGTCGTGCACACGATGACGTCCATGCCCCAGATCTCGTCGACCTCGTCGTAATTGATCTCCGGGAACACGATGTGCTCCTTGATGCCCATCGCGAAATTGCCGCGTCCGTCGAAGCTCTTCGGATTGAGGCCGCGGAAGTCGCGTACTCGTGGCAGCGCCACGGTGACCAGACGATCGAGGAAATCGTACATGCGGTCGCGGCGCAGCGTCACCCGCCCGCCGATCGCGATGTTTTCGCGCAACTTGTAGGTGGCGATCGACTTGCGCGACTTGGTCACGGCCGGCTTCTGCCCCGCGATCAGCGCCAGGTCGGCGAGCGCAGACGTCACCTTCTTGGAATCGGCGACGGCTTCGCCAATGCCCATGTTGAGGACGATCTTGTCGATGCGCGGCACTTCCAGCGCGTTCTTGTAGCCGAACTGCTCGGTGAGAGCCTTCCGGACATTGTCGCGATAGTGCGCCTTCAGGCGCGGCTGGTATTTTGTCTCAGCCATCGATCGTATCTCCTGTCCGCTTGGCAAAGCGGACCTTGCGGTCGTCGGCCGCGAAACGGAACCCGACGCGGGTCGGTTTGCCGTTCGCGTCGGTCAACGCGATATTGGAAATGTGAATGGGCAGTTCCTTGGTGACGATGCCGCCCTGCGCGCTCGCCGTCTGGCGCTGGTGACGGCGAACGACGTTGACGCCACGCACCACCGCGCGGCTCTCATCCGGGATGACCCGAATGACTTCGCCGGTCTTGCCCTTGTCGCGGCCCGCGATAACCACGACCTTATCGCCCTTGCGAATCCTGGCGGCCATCACAAAACCTCCGGAGCAAGCGAGATGATCTTCATATGGTTCTTGGCGCGAAGCTCGCGCGGCACCGGTCCGAAGATGCGCGTGCCGACCGGCTCCGCCTGATTGTTGATGAGCACGGCGGCGTTCCGATCGAAGCGGATAACGCTGCCGTCGGCGCGGCGGATGTCCTTGGCGGTACGCACGACGACCGCCTTCATCACGTCGCCCTTCTTCACGCGGCCGCGCGGGATAGCCTCCTTGACCGACACGACGATGATGTCGCCGACCGAGGCATACCTGCGCTTGGAACCGCCGAGCACCTTGATGCACATGACGCGGCGGGCGCCGGAATTATCCGCCACATCGAGGTTGGTCTGCATCTGGATCATAACAGTGTAACTCTCTATCCCCTGGGTCGGGCGAACCCGGCCTACTTCGCCGTCGCGGTCTCGATGACCACCCAGCGCTTGTTCTTCGAGATCGGCACGCTCTCCTGAATGGAGACGACATCGCCGACCTTGTGCTTATTCTCCGCGTCGTGCGCGTGATACTTCTTCGAGCGACGGATCGTCTTCTTCATCACCGAATGGGTGAAGCGGCGCTCGACCAGCACCACGATCGTCTTGTCGTTCTTGTCGCTGACAACGGTGCCCTGCAGTACGCGTTTCGGCATGTTCTTACTTGCCCTTTGCTTTCGCGCGCGCCTGGGTCGCGATCGTCGTCAGCCGCGCAATATCGCGGCGCACCTGGCGCACCCGCGCCGTGTTCTCAAGCTGGCCGGTCGCCCGCTGGAAGCGAAGGTTGAATTGCTCCTTCTTCAGACGGTCGATTTCCTCGCCCACCTGATCGTCGCTCATCAACCTGATAT
>JANMQL010000292.1:0-23464 GCA_031370475.1 Hyphomicrobiales bacterium
AGCGATCGCGGTCGCCGCCTCGATCATATTTGGTCGTCGCCGGGCCTCGCTCCCTTCTGCAGCCGAATCGATATCTTGCGGGAAGCCCGCGGCTGGAAGCAGCCGTCCGACCACGTTCCCGTCATGGCCAGCTTCGATCTACAGGTCTAGGAAGGACTTGGCCCGCACCAGCATGTTGCGGGCCGCATTGAATTCGTCGAGCGAGCCGTCGAGCTTGCTGGCTAGGGCCCTGAACACGGCGATCCCGAATTCCGGATACTCATCGGCCACTTTCAGAAAGAGCTTGCGCTCGATCTTGGCCGCAACCAACGGACCCGCCGCCACGGCGCTGACCGAATAGGGCGAATTGGCAATCATAGCGACTTCGCCCAGGAACGCGCCCGGTTCGGCGTGACCGATGACATCGCCTTTTCCGGCCCTGATTTCGGCCCTGCCGCTCAAAATCAGATAGGCGGCGGACCCGACCTCGCCGCGGGTCAGAAGGTTTTCACCGGCGACAAAATTCTGTCTCTCGGCGGCGAAGGCCAGCACTTGCAGGGGTACGGAATCGCATTCCGCGAAGATCGGTATGTTGTGCAGAGTCTCCGCATCCGCCCGGACGCTCATTTCAAATTATCCGCGAAAATCCGTTCCAATAGCCCGCCGCCCCGATTCTCCAGCCAGGCGCATAAGAATCCGATTGCGTGGCAATATCAAGGGACGAGCTTGTAGCCGCCGCCTTCGGTGATGAGAATTTCGGCATGGCTGGGATCGCGCTCGATCTTCTGCCTAAGCCTGTAAATATGGGTTTCGAGCGTGTGAGTGGTAACTCCGGCGTTATAGCCCCAGACGTCGTGCAGCAGCACATCGCGGCCCACCACCTGTTCGCCGGCGCGGTAGAGAAATTTGATGATTGCGGTTTCTTTTTCGGTCAACCGGACTTTCTTGTTGTCGTCGCGGATCAATGTCTTGGCGCTCGGCTTGAAGGTGTAGGGGCCGACCTTGAAGATCGCGTCCTCGCTCTGTTCGTGCTGACGCAAATGGGCCCGGACGCGGGCCAGCAGGACGCCGAAGCGGAATGGCTTGGTGATGTAGTCGTTGGCGCCAGAATCGAGACCGAGAATGGTGTCGGAATCGGAAGTCTGCCCGGTCAGCATCAGGATTGGACCCTTGTAGCCATTGCGGCGCATGATCTTGCAGGCCTCCCGCCCATCCATGTCGGGCAAATTGACGTCAAGCAGCACCAGATCGGCGTGGTCCGCCTTGGCAACTTTGATGCCGGCGGTGGCATTGGCGGCATCGGCGACGGTGAATTCGTCATGCAGGGCGAATTGCTCGCGGAGGCTATCGCGCAGCAGGTCATCGTCGTCGACAATTAGGATTTTTTTTGTTGTGCTCATGGTCGAATTCCTACGGAAGGGGCTTGCCGCTCGATGCGATAATGTTACGGTGACCAATGCCTTTTTGAAAGCCGCGATACAAGACAACTCACCGTGAGGAAAATGCTCGCATATCTTCACATTCGCGCGATCAGTCCGCGAGCCGCGCGCGGCCTGCTGACGGCTGGCAGCCTCAGCATGCCCTGCTCTATCGGCCGTTCCGGCATGACCTGGCGCAAGCGAGAAGGTGACGGCGCCACGCCGGCCGGATGCTTCACGCTACGTCGAATCATGTATCGCAGCGATCGCATCCCAAGGACCGGATCGCTCCTGCCGCAGCGCCCGATCGCTCCGGCCGATGGCTGGTGCGAGGCTCCTGCCGACCGCAATTACAACCGGCCGGTCAGGCTGCCCTATGCGGCCGGTCGCGAGTCGATGGCCCGCGACGACGCGCTCTATGACATTGTGGTCATTCTCTCCCACAACGAGCGCCCGCGCATCAAGGGGGCAGGCAGCGCCATATTTTTTCATCTCGACGCGGCGCGGCCGACAGCCGGCTGTGTTGCCGTCTCGCTCTCGAATATGCGGAAAATCCTGGCGCTGTGCGGGCCCGGAACCCGCATGCTCATCGGGCCGTGCGATCACCGAAAATCGCCGAGCCCACCCGCACATGGGTGGCGCCGCAGCTGATTGCTTCTTCGAAATCCCCGCTCATGCCCATGCTCAAGCCGGTCAGACCGTTGCGCCGGGCCATGTCGCGAAGCATTTCAAAGTGCCGGAGCGGCGGTTCTTCGAGGGGCGGAATGCACATCAGCCCGGCGATGGCGAGTCCCATCTGGCTGCGGCAAAAGGTAATGAAACTATCGGCGTCATTCGGATCGATGCCCGCCTTCTGCGGTTCGCGGCCGGTATTGACCTGAACGAAGAGCTGCGGGTTCCGGCCTTGCTTTTCAGCCGCGGCGGCAATGGCCTCGGCGATCTTCGGCCGGTCGATGGTGTGGATGGCGTCGAACAGGGCAACCGCCTCGCCTGCCTTGTTGCTTTGCAGGGGCCCGATCAAGTGTAATTCAAGTTTTGGCGTCTTGAGCTTGAGCTCCGGCCATTTGCCCCTGGCTTCCTGAACCCGGTTTTCCCCGAATACAAGCTGGCCCGCGGCAATCACCAGCTCGATCGCGGCGGCGGTGAATGTCTTGCTGACGGCGATCAGGGTAATTCCGGCCGGATCGCGCCCGGCGGCCAGGGCTGCATCACGGATGCGGCGCCTGACTATATCGAGGCCTGGATGGGACATGGTACCCGCTTATGGCCATGCTTGCGGGGCATTTCAAGGACTGGTACTGCCAAGCCTGCAAACCGCCACAGGAAGACAGAAGGGGACCGGCCGCTTGACGACCGAACGCTACAATCCGCGCGCCGCCGAGCCGCGCTGGCAGCGCTATTGGACCGAAAACCGCTGCTTTGAGGCCCGCGAAGACCGCAGCAAGCCGAAATATTACGTGCTTGAGATGTTTCCTTATCCTTCGGGACGCATCCACATGGGCCACGTTCGCAACTATACGATGGGCGACGTGATCGCCCGTTTCCGCCGGGCCTGCGGCTACAATGTGCTGCATCCCATGGGCTGGGACGCCTTCGGCATGCCGGCCGAGAACGCTGCCATCGAGCGCGGCGTGCATCCCAAATCCTGGACCTACGACAACATCGCCTCCATGCGCGCACAGTTGAAGGCGATGGGTCTGGCCCTGGACTGGAGCCGCGAGATCGCCACCTGCGATCCGTCCTATTACCGCCACGAGCAGGACATGTTCATCGATTTCCTCGCCGCCGGACTCGTCGAGCGCAAGGTCTCGTCCGTCAACTGGGACCCGGTCGATAACACTGTTTTGGCCAATGAGCAGGTGATCGACGGGCGCGGCTGGCGTTCCGGCGCGCTCGTCGAGAAGCGCGAGTTGGCGCAATGGTTCCTCAAGATTACCGCCTATTCCGAGGAACTGCTGTCGGCCCTCAACCGGCTGGAGCGCTGGCCCGACAAGGTCCGGCTGATGCAGCGTAATTGGATCGGTCGATCCGAAGGCATACGTTTTTCCTTCGCGCTGGAAGACGAAGCGGGCAATGTGCTCGGCGAGAAACTGACGGTCTACACAACGCGGCACGACACGATTTTCGGCGCCAGCTTCTGCGCCATCTCAGCGGACCACGATCTGACCAAGCGGCTGGCTGAGAATAATCCCGAGCTTGCCGCTTTCCGCCGCGATGTCGCCGCCCTTGGCACTAGCGAGGAATCGATCGAGCGGGCCGAGAAGAAAGGCTATCCGCTCGGCCTCTATGCCCGCCATCCTTTCCGCAAGAATGTCCACCTGCCGGTCTATGCCGCCAATTTCGTGCTCATGGGTTACGGCGAGGGCGCGATTTTCGGCTGCCCCGCTCACGATCAGCGCGACATCGATTTTGCCCGCAAATATGGGTTGCCCGTCATTCCGGTTGTCGCTCCCAAGGGCACCGATGCCGCGTCCTTTTGCATTGGTAGCGAGCCTTATCTTGAGAAGGAGGGCGACGAGACCGTCCTGATCAATTCCGATTTCCTCGACGGTTTGAGCGTGCCCGCCGCCAAGGAGGAAATCGCCCGGCGCATGGAGCAGATGAAGATCGGCGAGCGCCGGGTGAATTATCGGTTGCGCGATTGGGGCGTCTCGCGCCAGCGCTATTGGGGCTGCCCCATCCCGGTGATTCATTGTGCGTCTTGCGGCATCGTGCCCGTACCGAAGAAGGATCTGCCAGTCACCCTTCCCGAGGACGTGACCTTCGACAAGCCGGGTAATCCGCTCGACCATCATCCGACCTGGAAACACGTCAAATGCCCGGCCTGCGGCGGTCAGGCCCGCCGCGAAACCGATACCTTCGATACTTTCATCGACTCGTCCTGGTATTTTGCCCGCTTCTGCTCGCCCGCTTCTTTGCGCCCCGTCGATGCGGCAGCGGCAGCCTATTGGATGCCGGTCGACCAATATATCGGCGGTGTCGAGCATGCGATCTTGCATCTGCTCTATTCGCGCTTTTTCGCCCGCGCCATGATGCGCACACATCATCTCGCCATCGACGAGCCCTTCGCCAGCCTGTTCACCCAGGGCATGGTGGTGCATGAGACTTTCCAATCCGCTGCCGGCGAATGGGTATTGCCGGCCGATGCGGTGCAGAAGAATGGCGTTTGGGTTCACACCGGAACCGGCGAGCCGCTGACCGTAGGCGGCATCGAGAAAATGTCGAAATCGAAGAAGAACGTGGTCGATCCCGAGGCGATCATCGAACGCTACGGCGCCGATACGGCGCGCTGGTTCATGCTCTCCGATACGCCGCCCGAGCGCGATATCGAGTGGACGGAATCGGGAGTTGAAGGCGCCTGGCGTTTCGCCCAGCGCCTCTGGCGTCTGGTCAACGATGCGGCGCGCGAGGGGGCGGCTGGCGAGCCAGAGGGGGCAACGGGTGCGGCGCTGGATTTGCGCCGCGCCGCCCATCGCGCCCTCGAGGCGGTGACCGGCGATCTGATGAATCTCCGTTTCAACCGGTCGATCGCCCGCGTCTATGAGCTCGCCAATGGGTTGGGTCACGCTTTGCAGTCGGCGGACCGCTCCGAACCGATGCGCCGTTCGCTTCGCGAGGCGGCGGAAATCATGGTGCTGATGGCGGCGCCGATGATGCCGCATCTCGCCGAGGAGTGCTGGAAGGAGCTTGGCCATGCCATCCCCGTCGTCGATACGCCCTGGCCCAAGCCCGACGCCGCCCTTGTGGCCGACGATTCCGTCACCGTCGCCGTCCAGGTCAACGGCAAGCGCCGCGACGAAATCCGGCTGGCCAAGGGGCTCGGCAAGGAAGCGGTTGAAGCGCTGGCCTTGAAGTTGGATAGTGTGGCAAGGGCGCTCGACGGCAGGCCGGTCCGCAAGGTGATCGTGGTGCCGGACCGGATCGTCAATATCGTAGGATAGAAATGCAGAGGTTGCACCGCGTGTTTGCCTGGATCGCCTGCGCCGCGGTGCTGGCGGCGGGCGGCTGCGGCTACCGGCCGCTTTACGGAACCGCCGGCGACGACCGCGGCGTGGTGGCGGCGCTGGCGGCCGTTTCGGTTGCCGAAGCCGATACACGGCTCGGTCAGATTATACGCAGCGATCTCCTCTCCACCATGCGTCCCGCCGGAACCGCCGGGGAGGATCGCTACGTCCTGGTCTTGCGGCCGGAGGTGAAATCGGCGAGCATTATCGAGAAACCCTTGCCCAATACGACGCGCCGTTCGGTTCAGGTCGTCGTCAACTTCGAGCTGACCGGCAGCGGCGGCTTGCTCTTTAGCGGCAAGACCTTTTCGCAGGTTTCCTATGACGTGGTGCGCGAGCCCTTTGCCGACATGCAGGCCGAGGCCAACGCCACAGAACGCGCGGCCCACGAGGTGAGCATGGATATTCGCTCGCGGTTGGCCGCCTATTTTGCTTCGCACTAGGTTTTCGCGTGAGCGTTCTCAAGGCAACCGCATTCGACGGCTTTTTTAGAAAGCCTCCAGCGGATTTGGGCGCGCTGCTTATTTATGGTGCCGACGCCGGAGCGGTTCGCGACTTGGCCAGGCGGGCAGTGGTGAAGATTGCCGGCACGGCCGACGATCCCTTCAACGTCGTGCGTCTCGACGATGCAGCTCTGACCTCCGATCCCGGGCGGCTGGCCGATGAATATGCCTCCCTCTCGATGCTGGGCGGCAGGCGGGTGGTATGGGTGACCGATGCCGGAGACGCCTTCTTCAAAGCCGTGGAAGCACTCCTGAATGGCGGCGGCGGCGGCAACGTCATCGTGGCGGAGTCGGGCAATTTGGCCAAGTCTTCGCGGTTACGAACGCTGTTCGAGAAGAGTGCGCAAGCATATGCCGTTGCTGTATATGCGGACGACGGCGATCAGGCTGCGGCGCTGATCGGATCGATCCTTTCCCCACTCGGTTTGGTTCTGGCGCCCGATGCCTTGGAGGCATTGCGTGAACTGCTTGGCTCGGACCGCGCCGCCGCCCGTCAGGAGATCGAAAAGCTCGCAACCTATTGCCTTGGCTCCGGAGAGATCAGGCTTGAGGACGTGCTGGCGATCTGCGGCGAGACCTCGGACGCCGACGCCGACGCGCTGGTAGACGCCATCTTCGGCGGTGAGGTAGAGAATGTGGACCGTGGTTTCGCCGTTCTTGTCGCATCGGGCACCGATCCGGGCCGCGTCCTGACGCTTGCCGGACAGCATGCGGTGAAATTGCAGACGCTGAAACTCGATATCGAGCGCGGCATGCGGGCGGAGGATGCCGTGCGTTCGGCAAAGCCCCCGGTTTTTTTTAAGCGCCACGAGGCCGTCCGGCTGCAGTTGCGCATCTGGGATCTTCCGTCATTGCTAGCGGCGGCGTCGACGCTCTCGACCTGCACACTGCAGATGCGCCGCACGCCGGTCTTGGCCGAGACACTCGCGTCGCGCGCCCTGCTGGCTCTTGCCCGCAACGGCCGGGCGCTGCGCGCCGCCATGAGTTAGTCAGTATACGGAGGAATTAGCCGGATCGCGTCAGGCGCCGGCACACGTCTTCGAGCTGTTCCAGCGATTCGTAGCGTATGGTCACGGTTCCGCCGGTGCTTTTGGCGGCGATCTCAACTCTAAGTCCGAGCGCTTCGCCGATGTTTGTCTCGAGGGCTCGTGTATCGGCGGCCTTTTCCGGCCGGACCTTGCGGGATCCGGCCGACGTCACCTTGCGGGTCAGTTCCTCGGCCTCGCGCACCGACAGGCCGAGCTTGATGATCCGGTCGGCGAGTTCGGCCGGCGAATCGGTGGCAACCAGGGTGCGGGCATGGCCGGCGGTGAGTTTGCCGTCCTCGATCATCTGGCGTACCGAGTCGGGCAGCGTCAGAAGTCGCAGCGTGTTGGCGATGTGGCTGCGGCTCTTGCCCACTGAATCGGCGAGCTGCTGCTGGGTATAGCTGAACTGGCCAAGCAGCATGCCATAGGCCCGGGCTTCTTCAAGCGGGTTGAGGTCGCTGCGCTGGATATTCTCGATCAGCGCGATCTCGAGGGCCTCACCGTCGCTCAATTCGCGGATCAGGACCGGAACTTCATGGACCCCCGCCCTTTGCGCCGCCCGCCAGCGCCGCTCACCAGCCACAATTTCGAAGTCGCCACCGGCGCGCGGCCGCACCACCAGGGGCTGCAGCAACCCCTTGTCGCGGATCGACTTGGCCAGGTCTTCCAGATCGGCATCGGCGAAATGTTTGCGCGGATTATTGGGGCTGGCATGCAGAAACTCGACCGGTATATGGCGCAGGCTCCGAATATCCTGGACCACGGCCTCTTCGTTTGTGTCCTCGCCGATCAGGGCGGCAAGACCACGCCCCAACCTTTTCTTCTGTGCCTGCATCATACCGCTATCCCCAGTCCCACAAGAAAACCGCACTGCCCCGGAACGATCGAGCGTTACGTCAGAGAATCGATCATGCGGCCCGCAGTTCGCGTTCGCGCCGGATCACTTCCGAGGCCAGCCTGATATAGGCTTGTGAGCCGGTGCAGGCGTTATCATAAAGCAACACCGGCTTGCCGTAGGACGGCGCTTCCGACACCCTCACGTTGCGCGGAATGACCGTCTGGTAGACCTTGTCACCAAGCACACTGCGCACATCCTCGGCCACCTGCTCCGACAGGCTGTTGCGGCGGTCGAACATGGTAAGCACCACGCCCTGGATGGTGAGCCGCGGATTGAGATTGGCCTTCACCCGTTCAACCGTCTTGAGCAGCTGGCTCAGGCCCTCCAGCGCGAAGAATTCGCATTGCAGGGGCACCAGCACGGCATCGGCCGCCGACAGCGAATTGATGGTCAGCAGATTGAGCGACGGAGGGCAATCCACCAGAATATAGCTGTAGGGCCGGGTAGAACCGATTTCACCTTGCAGCCGCTTGATCGCATCGGCCAGCCGGAAGGTCTTCCGGTCGATTTCCGCCAGCTCCAGCTCGGCACCGAGCAGATCCATGGTCGAAGGCACACAATAGAGCCGGGGAATACCGGACTCAACAATCACCTCGCGCAGCTCCGCCTCACCCATCAGCACATGATAGGACGATTTCTGGGCAGGTTTGCGGGTAATGCCGAGGCCTGTGCTGGCATTACCCTGTGGATCAAGGTCGACAATCAGTACTGTCTCGCCGACCGCCGCCAGGGCGGTGCCAAGATTGATTGCCGTTGTGGTCTTACCGACCCCGCCCTTCTGGTTGGCGATAGCAAGAATTCTGGCGCTATATGGACTTGCTATTGGGAAATCATGTTGCGGCACGGGAGGCCTCTTTCACCTCCAGTATGACGGACTTCGAATCAGTCAGACTGGGGTGCCTTTCGCTAACGATTCTCCAGTATTTGGAGGTCATGGTCAATTCGGCATCCACATCTTGTCCCTTATGGAAAAGTCCGAGTGCACCAGCCTTCAGGAATGGCTGGGCCAGATCCAGCAGCCGGCTAAGTGGTGCCAGGGCTCTCGCTGTCACCACATCCACCCTGGGATGGTGGAGGTCAGATTCAATCGTTTCGATCCGCACCTGGTGAATGATGGCCTTCGCCCCGCATTGCCTTGCCGCCTCGCGCAGGAAGGCAGCCTTCTTGCCGTTGCTTTCATAGAGGTGCGCTTCAACGCCAGTGGTGATCGCGAGAATCAGACCGGGAATACCCGCACCCGATCCAAGATCAGCAAGAGTCCTACTCCCCGGTGGCAGAAGCGGAATGAGTTGCAAAGCATCGAGAATGTGGCGCTCCCACACTTGCTCCACCGTCGAAGGCCCGATCAGGTTGATGCGCTGCTGCCATTGCAACAAGAGGGCGACATAGCGCTCAAGCCGCACCAATGATTCACGTGAAACATTGAAGCGCCCAAGCACATCCTCCGGCAGTGGCCCCGCCATGGCGCTTAGGCACTCTTGCGCCCGCTACGGCGCCGCACATGGCCAAGCAGTACCGCCAGCGCCGCGGGTGTCATACCGTCGATCCGGGCGGCCTGGCCGAGAGTGGCCGGTTTGATGCGGGAAAGCTTGGACCGGACTTCCGCCGATAGGCCCGGGATTGCCGCGTAATCCAATCCATTTGGCAGGGTCAATTGTTCTTCTTTCCGTAGTGCCACGATGTCCGCTTCTTGCCGCTGGCTATACCCCGCATAAACCGCATCGGCCTCCAGGGTGGCAATAGCAAAAGCCGGCAGAGCGCCCAACTCCGGCCAGATCGACCGAACATGCTCCAGGCCTACTTGCGGCATGGCGATGAGTTCCAGAGCGCTCCGCCACTGGCCATCCTGGTTGACCTTGAGTCCAAGCTTGGCTGCGGCGGATGAGGTGAGGCCCAAACCGTTGGCCAGGCGCCGTGCCGTCTCAAGGATAACCTGGCGTTCACAAAAACACTTGGTACGGAGCTGGCCGGCAATTCCAAGTTCAATGGCTTTCGGGGTCAACCGCTCGTCGGCATTGTCGGCCCTCAGCGTCAACCTGTATTCGGCTCGGGAAGTGAACATGCGGTAGGGCTCCGAAACCCCACGGGTGACCAGATCGTCGACCATCACACCGATATAACCTTCGGCTCGGTCGAATGTGACAGCATCCTGTCCTCCAGCCAGACGGGCGGCATTGAGGCCCGCCAACAGTCCCTGGGCGGCAGCCTCCTCATAACCGGTCGTACCGTTGATCTGGCCGGCCAGAAACAACCCGCCGATGGCCTTCACTTCCAACCCAGCCGTCAACTCCCGCGGATCGATATAGTCATACTCGATGGCATAGCCGGGTCGCAGTATGTGAACTTTCTCGAGGCCTGGGATGGTCCGGATGAAACCATCCTGAACGTCCTCTGGCAGCGAGGTGGAAATTCCGTTCGGGTAGACTGTGTGGTCATCCAGCCCTTCCGGCTCGAGAAAAATCTGGTGCGAGGACTTGTCGCGGAAGCGGAAAATCTTGTCTTCGATTGAGGGACAATAGCGCGGACCTACCCCTTCGATCTGACCAGAATACATTGGTGAGCGATGCAGGTTGTCAGCGATCAGCCGGTGCGTCGCCGCGGTCGTCTGAGTGATGAAGCAGGAAATCTGCGGGGTTGTGATGCGCTCCGTAAGAAACGAGAACGGCACCGGCTCGGCATCGCCTGGCTGTTCCTGCAAACGCTGCCAATCGATGGTCCTGCCGTCAAGCCGGGCCGGTGTGCCCGTCTTAAGGCGTCCAACACCAAGGCCGGCATTGGCAAGTTGTCGCGACAATCCGAGCGCTGGCGGATCGCCAATGCGTCCCGCCGGAATTTTTCTTTCGCCGATATGGATGAGGCCACAAAGAAATGTCCCCGTCGTCAAGACAATAGTACGGCTACGAATCGATCGGCCATCTTCGGTGACAACCCCCGCAGCCTTACACCCATCGAGAATAAGCGCATTCACCGCGCCCTCGATGACAGTGAGATTTTCACGGCCGCGGATTTCATTCTGCATCGCCAGCCGGTAGAGCTTGCGGTCAGCCTGGGCGCGCGGGCCTCGCACCGCCGGACCCTTCGAGCGGTTGAGCAGGCGGAACTGGATTCCGGCCTGGTCGGCAACACGGCCCATCAGTCCGTCAAGCGCGTCGATCTCCCGCACCAGATGTCCCTTACCCAGCCCGCCGATGGCCGGATTGCACGACATCTCGCCAATGCTGGAAAATTTGTGGGTGACCAGCGCCGTGCAGGCGCCCGCCCGGGCCGCGGCACTTGCCGCCTCGGTGCCGGCGTGTCCGCCACCCACCACGATCACATCGTAATTCATCGCCATATTGGGCTCTTTAACGGAGCGGGCTCTCCCGGTCAAAGGTGCACCCCGTTTCACGTGAAACAGAGTTAGCTACTTGCCGATGCAGAATTCGCTGAAAATCGAAGCCAGGAGATCCTCCACATCTATCCGTCCGGTAACCCGGGCCAGACAGTGGGCGGCTTTGCGCAATTCCTCCGCCCGAAGTTCCAGATGCTCGCGGTCATACCGAAGGGAATCGTTGAGATACCGAATCGAATCGGCGACCGCCTGTTTCTGCCGGGCCCGGACGATCACAGAATCTTCTACCTGATTGAACTCCCGCTTCACCAGGCTGGTCAGTCTAGCGAGCATCTCGGGCAGACCGGCACCAGTAAGAGAAGAAACGAGGAGTACGTTGTTGGGCACCCGCCGGCCCAAGTTAGAAAGCTGCAGTAGGTCCGATTTGTTGTGCACCTCCAGAAGCGGTATGCCGCGTACTTCCGGAGGATGGCCACTGGTAGTGTCGGGCGCGCTCACCCAGATCACGACATCGGCGCCTCCCATTTCGCGTCTGGTCCGCGCCATACCGATTTCCTCGATCTCATCACCGGCCTCATCACGCAATCCCGCCGTGTCGGTGAGGATGACCGGCGTACCTGCGAGGTCGATCATGACTTCGATGACATCGCGTGTGGTGCCAGGCCACGGCGATACGATCGCCACATCGCGCGCGGCAATGGCATTGAGCAGGCTCGACTTGCCAGTATTGGGAAACCCGGCCAGCACCACCTTGACCCCAGTGCGTATGGCTGAAGCCCGGTCAGCCTTGGTCAACGCCTCCGCCATCGAAGTAGCAAGCGTTATGGTTTTCGGCGTCACATCGCAAATTGCAGCTTCGCCCACACCCTCCTCGTCGCCGAAGTCGATCGCCGCCTCCACATGGGCAAGAATGCTGATGAGTTGGCTACGCCAGGTCTCATAGACGAAACTCGCCTCGCCCAGCAGATGGTTGAGCGCCTGGCGCCGCTGGATGCTCGTGCGGGCCCGCAGCAGATCGGCAAGACCTTCGGCTTCGACCAGATCCATGCGGCCGTTGGCGAAGGCCCTCCGGGTGAATTCGCCCGCCTCTGCTGGCCGGACCCGGTCGAACCGGCTGAAGGCCGCAAACAGCGCCGCCACCACCGCCTGGCTGCCATGAACATGAAACTCCGCCACATCCTCGCCGGAGACTGTATGGGGTCCGGGCATCCACAATACCACCGCCCGGTCGATGACCTCCCCGGTCGTCGGATCCGTAAGCTGACGGAGACTCACCTGCTTTGGCTTGGGTTTTCCGCCAGCGATGCTCTCCAGCATCGGTGCCGCCGCCGGACCGCTGACTCGAATCACCGCGATCCCGGCAATACCAGCCCCACTGGATTGGGCATAAATTGTGTCTGATGTCATCATTTCGGAATCGAATCGATACTATTGGCGTTTGTGATTTCGCTCTATCGAGTATGGCTCTAGCATGACCCGCTTTGAGGCTAGGAACAATGCCACGCAACGAGCTTGACCGCGAAACCAGTCCCTATCTCCTCCAGCACAAAGACAATCCCGTACACTGGATGGGTTGGGGAGAGCCTGCCTTTGCCAGAGCCCAGGCTGAGGACAAGCCAATCTTGCTCTCTATCGGCTATGCCGCGTGTCACTGGTGCCATGTCATGGCCCATGAGAGCTTTGAGGACCAGACCACCGCCGATTTAATGAATGCCGACTTCGTCAACATCAAGGTCGATCGCGAGGAGCGGCCCGATGTTGACCGCATTTACATGAATGCCCTTCATGTGCTGGGCGAGCAGGGCGGCTGGCCACTGACTATGTTCCTGACGCCGCAAGCGGAGCCCTTCTGGGGCGGCACCTATTTCCCGCCCGAGGGCCGCTACGGACGGCCGGGATTCAAGCATGTGCTGTCTGAAATTGCCCGCCTCTGGCGCAGTGAGCGCCACAAGATTCATGCCAGTTCTGCGGCGCTAACTGCAGCATTGAACCAGCCCGAGGCCCCACGGCAATCCGCCGAGATCGCCTCTGCCCAGCTTCAGGGCGCTGCAGCGGCGATGCTGCGCGCCATCGACATGGACCTCGGCGGCATCAGGGGCGCTCCCAAATTTCCCCAGGCGCCGATCTTTTCATTCCTCTGGTCGGTCCATGAACGCTGGCCTTCCGATGCCATCGCCGCGGCTGTCGAGCGCACGCTCACACAGATATGCCAGGGCGGCATCTATGACCATCTGGGCGGCGGCATAGCGCGCTATTCGGTCGATGATCTTTGGCTGGTGCCGCATTTCGAGAAGATGCTTTACGACAATGCACAATTCGTCAGCCTGCTGACACGCTGCTGGTTGTGCAATCGCAATCCGCTGTTTCAAATCCGGGCTGAAGAAACTATCGAATTCGTCTTGCGCGAAATGACAACCGCCGAGGGCGCCTTCGCCGCCAGTTACGATGCCGACTCCGAGGGCGAGGAGGGGAAGTACTATGTGTGGGCCAAGGCGGAGATCGACACGTTGCTCGATCCGCCGGCGGCGGAAGTGTTTTGTTCCGCCTATGGGGTGAAGCCTGAAGGCAATTGGGAAGGCCACACCATCCTCAACCGTTCCCATGCGCTTGAACTTCATGATGCAGCCACTGAACAGAATCTCGCCGCGTCGCGTCGGATTCTCCTCAACAAGCGGTCACAGCGGGTTCGCCCCGGTTTCGACGACAAAGCGCTAGCTGACTGGAACGGCCTGATGATTGCCGCTCTCGCCGAAGCCGCCTTGGTGTTCGGTCGCGGCGATTGGAAGCATTCAGCCGTCCGCGCCATGGACCGGATCCTGGCTCTGCTCTGGCGCGATGGGCGCCTATTGCATTCATACCGCGCCGGTCAGAGCCGCCATGAGGCCACCGCCGAAGGCTACGCCAATCTAATTACCGCCGCCCGGGCCCTGCACACCCTCACCGGATCGCACCATTACATTGCCACGGCAGAAGAGCTTGCCCGCGCCCTAATCGCGCATTTTTGGGATGACGAGACGCGGTGCCTGTTCTTTTCATCCGACCTGGCCGCCGGGCTAATCGCCCGCACCCGCTCGGTGCACGACGACGCGACACCCAACGCCAATGGGATCATGCTCGGAAACTTCGTGGCGCTTCATTATCTGACGGGAACCCAAGTCTATCTTGAAAAAGCACAAGCTATCGCTGAGGCCTTCTCGGTGCCGGCGTTGGCCAATCCATTCACGGCACCGTCATTGCTGAAAAATGCCGCTCTGCTCTTTGATCCGGTGCAGCTAGCGCTTGCGGGCGAGGGCGGCGAAGAACTCCTCCTGGAGGCATTGTTGCACACAGGCCTCGATATCGTTTGTCAGAAGGTCGCGTCTCCGGCAGAACTCGCCGCCAATCATCCGGCCTTCGCCAAGGCGGCGGCGGGCGATCGAGCGCGGCTTTATATCTGCCGCGGCCAAACATGTGCGGCACCGGCCTATACGCCGGAAGAGGTGCGTGCCGCGCTTGAGTTTCTCGGCGTTGCGGCGGGCCGGTCAGGCGTTCATTGAATCGAAGAAGTCGCCGTTGGTCTTGGTCTGGCGCAGCTTGTCGAGCAGGAACTCGATCGCATCGACGGTGCCCATCGGGTTGAGAATGCGCCGCAGTACATAGGTCTTCTTCAGTACATCCGGTTTCACCAGCAGCTCTTCCTTGCGCGTGCCCGAGCGCAAGATGTCGAGGGCCGGGAACACGCGCTTGTCGGCCACCTTGCGGTCGAGAATGATTTCCGAGTTGCCGGTGCCCTTGAATTCTTCGAAGATCACTTCGTCCATGCGGCTGCCGGTGTCGATCAGCGCCGTGGCGATGATGGTCAGCGATCCGCCTTCCTCGATGTTGCGCGCCGCGCCGAAGAAGCGCTTCGGCCGCTGCAAGGCGTTAGCATCGACACCGCCGGTCAGCACCTTGCCGGAGGACGGCACCACGGTGTTGTAGGCGCGGCCCAAGCGGGTGATCGAATCGAGCAGGATGACCACATCGCGGCCGTGCTCGACCAGGCGCTTGGCTTTCTCGATCACCATTTCCGCGACCTGAACGTGACGCGAGGCCGGCTCGTCGAAAGTCGAACTGATAACCTCGCCCTTGACCGAGCGCTGCATGTCGGTGACTTCCTCGGGCCGCTCGTCGATGAGCAGAACGATGAGATAGATTTCCGGATGGTTGGCGCTGACCGAATGGGCGATGTTCTGCAGAAGCACGGTCTTACCGGTGCGCGGCGGCGCCACGATAAGTCCGCGTTGGCCCTTGCCAAGCGGTGCCACGATGTCGATGACCCTGGCGGAATAGTCCTTCCGCGTCGGATCGCCGGTCTCCATCTCCAGCCGCTCGTCGGGATAGAGCGGTGTCAGATTGTCGAAATGAACCTTGTGCTTAGTCTTCTCCGGATCCTCAAAATTGATCGTATTGACCTTGACCAGGGCGAAATATCGCTCGCCCTCCTTGGGGCTGCGGATCTGGCCTTCGACTGTATCACCGGTGCGCAAGGTGAATTTCCGGATTTGGCTGGGGCTGACATAAATGTCGTCGGGTCCGGCGAGATAATTGGCGTCGGGCGAGCGCAGGAAGCCGAAGCCGTCTTGCAGTACCTCGACCACGCCTTCGCCGATGATCTCGACGTCGCGCACAGCCAGATTTTTGAGAATAGCGAACATCAGTTCCTGCTTGCGCAAGGCGCTGGCGTTCTCGACCTGAAGTTCCTCGGCGAGCGTTACAAGCTCGGCCGGGGTTTTGCGCTTCAGATCCTGAAGCTTGATCTCTTTCAATTCGATGATACTGGTCATGTTTCCGGAGGTGATTTGGGGAGGGGAAAGCCGGACCGCGAAACGGTCAGACGGGGGAAGAAAGAAGGGACGGGCGCTTGTGCCAGCTTCGGGCATCGGCCTTGGGAAGCGCCTCATAACAAATTTCGGGCCGGCTTCCAACCAAATTCGCAAGGCCTAGAATGGCCGAATAATAACCATGATTACGATCACCACCAACAGTAGGGTGGGGACTTCGTTAATGATGCGGAAATAGCGCTCACTGCGGAGTCGCAGATCGCGGGCCAGCTCGAGCCGGTGCCACTCCAGCAGACCGTGAAAAAGGCTAAGAATCGCAACCGCCACCAATTTCACCGCAAACCACAACGGCATTGGCCACAAAAGATCGCCAAACCACGCCGCCAACAGGCCGGCAAGCCAGGCGGCGGCGGCGGCCGGCAACATGATGGCTTTCGCCAGGCGCCTCTCCATGATCTTGAACTGCTCGGAGACTTGGCCGCCCACCGATGCATTTGCGTGATAGACGAAAAGCCGAGGCAAATAGAATAGCCCGGCCATCCAGGCGACAACCGCCATGACATGCGCGGCCTTCGCCCATGACTGGAAATCAGTCATCTCCGAGTTCCCGGTCGTGATGTCGCACCGCCTCGATCACTGCCTGGAGCCGGCTTGGTTCCGTCTGCGGCCGGATGCCGTGGCCGAGATTAAAAATGTGCCGGCGGGCGGGGAGCGCCGCCGCAATCCTTTTGGCCTCACCGACCGCCACCGGCTCCTCGGCCAGCAGTGCCAGAGGATCGAGATTTCCCTGTATTGCGCAATTATCCGGGATTCGATCCACCAACCAGTCGATCGCCAATTCCGGCTCCACACCAATCGCCTGCGCTTTTGTCGCTTCGGCGACTGCCGGCTGGGCGGCGCCCACACCTCTCGCGAAGACAATCGCCGGAATTTCGGGATGGAGTGTCCGCAGTCTAGCCGTCATCTGGGCCAATGGCTCGACCACCCATTTGTCTCTCAACGAGGATGGCAAGTCGCCGGCCCAAGAATCAAATATCTGTACCACATCGGCGCCGGCATTAATCTGTGCAGATAGATAACAAACCGATTGATCGATCAACACGGCGATCAACTTTGAAAACCATGGCGGGTTTTTGTAGGCGACAAGTCGCGCCGTCTCCCGATCCGAACTGCCGCCTTCGATCATGTAGCTCGCCACCGTCCACGGCGCGCCGCAGAAGCCGATCAGCGCGCAGTCCGGTGACAGGTTCTTCTTGACACGCTCCAGTGTCCGGCAAATCGCCATGACCTGAGCTGTTCCCGTCAGCGGCTTGAGGCCCTCAACCTGCTTGACGCTGGTCGTTTTTTCCAAGACCGGTCCTTCGCCTTCAGCAAAACGCAGACCGACTCCCATGGCATGGGGGACAATTAGAATATCGGCAAAGACTATTGCCGCATCGAGATCATAACGGCGCAACGGCTGCAACGTAACTTCGGCCGCCAGTTCCGAATTATAGCAGAGATCGAGAAACGATCCTGCTTTTAGCCGCACCTCACGATATTCAGGGAGGTAACGTCCTGCCTGCCGCATAAACCAGATCGGTCTGCGTTTAGGCTTTCGGCCAGCCAGAACATCGAGAAGAGGTTTTGAGGTCAACGATCGCTCACTATCTAATAAGAAATCTAGGGTTTTGTTTATAGTGTTTGGGATGCCGAATCCGGGATACAATGCTCTTGATTTTTAATCCACACGGCTTGATTTCGAAACCTTTTCATCTTTAGGTTGTAATAAAATTAACTAGAATTTAATTAATGTTAACAAATTGTTAACTCCTACTGGGCGTTTCCATTCAAGAATTATCCAAGATTTTCCATATCTCCTTCTTATTCCCGCTATCCAGCAGATGAATTCTCAGTTGATCTCTGCTGGATAAAGCCAGCGGATCGGGACCCAAAAGCACTACCACTCGCCAGCAGAGCCGCTATTGTCAACAATTCATCCACAACCAGTTCCGAGTCTCCTGTTGAAACCCGATCAGAGATTTTTTCACCTACATCTCATATCCGACGCGACCGGGGAAACTCTCAATACGGTGGCGCGGGCGGCAACGGCCCATTATGCCGACTATCGGGCTGTCGAACACATCTATGCATTGATTCGCACGTCCAAGCAGTTGCAACGGGTGCTGGACGATATCGAACGGCAGCCCGGCATCGTGTTGTTCACCATCATCGATAAGGACCTTCGTCACCAGCTTGAGCAACATTGTGACCGGCTTGGCGTGCCTTGCATCTCCATTCTCGATCCCGTTATCGGCAGCCTCGCTCAATATCTCAATGCCGAATCGCGGCCGCAGATCGGGCGGCAGCATGCGCTTAATGCCGAATATTTTCATCGCATCGACGCGCTTAACTTCACCATGAGTCACGACGATGGCCAGAACGCCGACGACCTCGACAAGGCGGACGTCGTTCTTGTCGGAATCAGCCGCACATCCAAGACGCCGACCAGTATTTATCTGGCCCAACGTGGCATCAAGACCGCCAACGTTCCGATCATTCCCGCCGTTGCCGTGCCGCATGCCCTGCACGAAGTGCGCCGGCCACTGGTGGTCGGTCTCATCGCCAGCGCCGAAAGGATTGCGCAGATCCGGCGTCACCGGTTGCTGACTTTGAAGGAAAACCGCGAAACCGCCTATGCCGATCCGCGCCAGATCACGGCCGAGATCGTTTTTATGAAGAAACTCTGTGCCGACCACAACTGGCCCATCATCGACGTGACCCGCCGCTCGGTCGAGGAAACCGCCGCCGCGGTTATCAATCTCCTGGGCGAACGAAATCTACAGCCGCAACCCGACCTCTCATGACCGTGATACTCGCCTCAACCAGCCCCATCCGCCGGACCGTGCTGCAAAATGCCGGGGTGGCCGTCTCGGTTCGCCCGCCTTTGACGGATGAGGCGGAATTGAAAAAGACGCTCGGCCCGGCGAAGCCCGAAGCCGTTGCCTTGGCGCTTGCCGAAGCAAAGGCCTGTTCGATCTCGAAGGCCGGCGCCCTAGAACTCGTCGTCGGCGCCGACCAGGTTCTGGCGTTTGCCGGCGCGATCTTCGACAAGCCGCGCGGCCTTGCCGAGGCCCGGACCCAACTTTCCGCTTTGCGCGGCAAGACCCACGAACTGCATTCGGCACTTGCTTGTGCCCGCGGCGGAAAAATCGTGTGGCGGTGCGTGAAAACGGCACGGCTCACCATGCGGTCCTTTTCGAATTTGTACCTCGAGTCCTACCTGGGGCGCATGGGCGGCGAGATCACTCGCTCGGTCGGCGCCTACAAACTGGAAGGCGAGGGCGTTCAATTGTTCGAAAAGATCGAGGGCGACTATTTCGCCATACTAGGTCTGCCGCTCCTGCCGCTTCTCGCTTTCTTGCGCGAGCAGGGCGAACTCCCGTCATGAGGAAGGCTTGCGTCATAGGCTGGCCGGTCGCCCACTCGCGCTCGCCTCTCATTCACAACTACTGGCTCAGACTGCATGGCATTGCCGGTCAGTATGATCGCATGCCGGTGGAGCCCGGAGGGGTAGGCGAGTTTCTGTCCCGGCTTCGCGAAAACGGCTTTTCCGGCTGCAATGTGACCCTGCCCCACAAGGAGGCGGCATTCGCCTGCGTGACTGCGGCGGACGAGGCAACCGAGCGGCTAGGCGTTATCAACACTGTCTTCGTGCGCGATAACCGCAATTTCGGCACCAGTACCGACGGAGAAGGCTTCATGGCCAATCTGGCGGCCCATGCGCCAGGCGTCTCTGTCGGCAACGAACGCGTCGTCCTGCTTGGCGCCGGTGGCGCCGCCATGGCGATCGCTGGCGCGCTTGTCGATGCCGGGGCCGGGGAGATCGCAGTCGCCAACCGCACCGCCGAGCGTGTCGAAGTCTTGCGCCGCAAATTCGGTCCGGTAATCGTTCCAGTGGACTGGCAAAGGAAAGACCCGGCTCTGACCGAATGCCGCTTGCTGGTCAACACGACGGCACTTGGCATGAAGGGGCAGCCGCCGCTCGACCTCGATCTTTCATACGTGGAGCCACGAGCGGTTATCGCCGACATCGTCTACACACCCCTGGAAACTCCATTGATCAAGCTTGCGAAAGCCCGCGGCCTTCGCACCGCCGGCGGTCTTGGTATGCTGCTGCACCAAGCGGTGCGGGGTTTCGAGTTGTGGTTCGGCATCCGACCTACGGTGACCTCCGAACTCCACGCGCTGGTAGCCCGCGACATCGATCCGGACTGGCAGCCATGATCGTTGCCGGCCTCACGGGCTCAATCGCTATGGGTAAGAGCGAGACCGCACGCATGTTCGCCGGGCTCGGCATCCCCGTCTTTGATGCCGACGCCGTTGTGCATGCGATGTATGCCAAGGGCGGTGCGGCGGTGAGCGCGATCGCCGCGAAATTTCCATATGCGGTCGTCAATGGCGCGGTTGATCGGCAGCGCCTGGGAGAATTGGTACTGAATGACCCAGTGGCCATGAAGGCGCTCGAAAACGCTGTCCATCCGCTCGTGCGCCGAGCAGAAGACGAATTTCTGAACAGGTGCCGTACCGAACACCGGCCGCTTGCGATACTCGATATCCCTTTGCTCTTTGAAACCGGCCGCCAGCGCGATGTCGATAGAATCATCGTCGTGTCGGCACCGGCCGGCATGCAGCGGGAACGGGCGCTGGCGCGGCCCGGCATGACACCGGAAAAATTCGCGGCAATCGCCGCCCGTCAGATATCCGATAATGAGAAGCGGCGGCAGGCTCATTTCGTCGTGGACAGTACCAAGGGCTTCGATCACGCTCTTGCGCAGGTCAAGACCATCGTGGCAAAACTCATGCAGGAAGCCACAACGCCATGAGAGAAATCGTTCTCGATACCGAAACCACCGGGCTCGATCCGGCCCAGGGCCACCGCGTCGTCGAAATCGGCGCGCTGGAGCTCATCAACCACATTCCAAGCGGTCAGATCTTTCACGCCTATATCAATCCCGAACGTCCGGTGCCGCCGGAGGCCGAGGCTGTGCACGGCCTTGGCAACGCCTTTCTCAAGGACAAGCCGGTCTTCGCCGCGATCGCCGCGGAATTCCTCGAATTCATCGCCGATACGGCGTTGGTGATTCACAATGCCGGCTTCGATATCGGCTTCCTGAATGCCGAGCTCGGGCTCCTGAACAAACCGCCAATCCTCGGTGAGCAGGTGATCGATACTCTGACCCTGGCGCGGCGGAAACACCCGATGGGGCCGAACAGTCTCGATGCGCTGTGCAAGCGTTACGGCATCGATAATTCAAAGCGCAGCCGGCATGGGGCCATGCTCGATTCGGAACTCCTGGCCGATGTCTATCTCGAGCTGATCGGCGGCAGGCAAACCGTGCTCATCCTAGCTGCGGAAACAACCGCCAGGCCCGTTCTTCCCTTGCAAACGCGGCAGGGCACGGCCAGACCAAGGCCCTTGCTTCCGCGATTGTCGGAGGAAGAACGTAGTGCCCACAACCGGTTTGTGGAAGGTCTGGGTGGCGGCGCTCTGTGGAAGAAGTTCGCCGATTAGGCCTTGGCGGTTGCTTGCTGTTGTTGTTGCAACATGCGCTTCTGGTACATGCCGGCGAAATCGATCGGGTCCAGCATCAGGGGCGGGAAGCCGCCGTTGCGCGTGGCATCCGCCAGGATTTGCCGGGCGAATGGAAACAGCATGCGGGGACATTCGATCAGCACCGCCGGATGCAGCATGTTGGGCGGAAAATTCTCCAGCCGGAAGGTGCCGGCGTAAAGAATTTCGGCGGCGAAAATCACTTTTCCCTGCAGCGTCGCCTTGGCGTCGAGATGCAGTTCGACCTCGAAGTCGGAAGGCGCCAGATTGCGGGCGTTGACATTGACCGCGATGTTGATGTCGGGCTGGGTTTGTTGCGGTGACAGCGAGGTGGGCGCGTTCGGGTTCTCGAAGCTTAGATCCTTGAGATATTGGCCGAGAATGCGCATCGACGGTTGGGTGCCGGGCTGTGGCTGCGGCGCCTGCACGTTAAGCGGCGCGGCAGCGGCCGTGGGGGCGACGCCGGGCGGTTTTTCAGCCGGTTCCGTGCTGCCGCCATTGGCGGCCTTGGCCGGGGCCGGCGCCTTTTTCGGGGCAGGCTTTGCGGTCTTTGCCATGTGAATTGTGCCTCTTTGCCGATCTGGCCCGTTCGCTAACATGAAGGCTCCTGAGCCGCAAGGCACGGACTAGCGTTCGAGCCGATTCCGTCCTCCTTCCGGGCTGGAGATATCCGTGCTTTGGCCTTCGATTTCTACAGCCTCGGCATCGATGATTGGACCGGCTGATCGCTGGCGGGCACCGAAAACGCCGTCAATGATGCCGACAATCCACCTTTGCACCGGGGGCAACAGCAGACAAAGACCGGCCGCATCGGAAATGAAGCCGGGAACGATCAGCAACAGACCTGCGAAAACCCTGAACACGCCAGCGAAGGCCTGGTTCGGCTGTCCCGCTACCGGCCGAGGTGGCTGCCGAAGTGCCACGGCGATCGACATTCCGCCGGTACGGATCAAGACGCCGCCGCTGGCCGCGCCGCCGATAACCAGTAGCAACACCGGCACAACGCCGATCCAGCGGCCGACGACGACCAGTGAGGCAATTTCGGCCAGCAATCCGGCCACAAGAATCAAGGGTATATTGCGAATCACTGCGGTTCCGATTCGGCCAGTTTCAGTTTGGACGCTGTGCCGCCCCTCCTATATAAGGTCGGATACGGTGTGGCTTCAACTGTCCGGTTCGGGCCACCGGACTTCAGAGTAATGTAATGAATCAGGTTTTAGACCCGTTCAACCTCATCATCCTCGCCATTGCGCTGGTGGTATTGTGGCGACTCAAATCGGTGCTTGGCAACCGGACCGGCCATGAGCGGCCGCCGTTCGATCCCTATGCCGCCAACCGCAAGGGCGATAAGCCCGCGGCACCCGCCGCCGGCGGCAATGTGCTGACCTTCCCCAAGGGAGCCGAGGCAGCTGAAGCGGTCGCACCCGCCGCCCCGGAGCCCCCACCGTCAATCTGGGCAGGTTATGCCCCGGATGGCTCGGCCGTCGCGCAGGACCTTGAACGACTCGCCAAGGCGGATCCGCAATTCTCACCCAAGAGTTTCATCCAGGGTGCCACGCTCGCCTATGAAATGATCGTCGAAGCCTTCGCCAACGGCGACAAGACAGCTCTCAAGAACCTCTTGGCACGCGACGTCTATGACGGATTTGCCCGTGCCATAGATACCCGCGAGGCTGAAGGCCAGAAACTCGAATCGCGCTTTGTCGGCATCGATAATGCCGAGATCGCCGCCGTTGAACTCACCGGCAAGCGCGCCGCCATCACGGTGAAATTCGTCAGCCAGCTGATTTCCGCTACCCTGTCGAAAGACGGAGGTGTGATCGAGGGCGATCCCAAGCAGGTGCGGCAGATCACCGATGTTTGGATCTTCGAGCGTGACACGGGCTCCCGCGATCCCAACTGGAAACT
>JANMQL010000333.1:0-4927 GCA_031370475.1 Hyphomicrobiales bacterium
TGACCATGCTTCGCTTCATAGCAGCGTTTCTCTTTCTCGCCCTTGCGGCGATTGTTTCAATCGCAGCAGGAGATGCCTCGGTTGCGCGCGTAAGCGGCGATTCGGCGGCGACGATGCACATCGCCGGTTCGCATGCGGTAAATTCCGCCTGTGAACGCCCGACCGGCGGTGAGCGGGAAAATTTCGGCCCGGATTGCTGCGGCGGCCTGTTCTGTGCCGCGGCGACGGTTTTGGCGGAGCCGTCGCAAATGCGGCTGGCCATTGTCGATCTTGGGACAAGGTTTCGAATTTCCGGCACCCGCTTGACCGGCCGGAATGTGGCGCCCGCAACCGGCCCGCCCAAAACCCTCGGTTGAATATCGTCCGGCGCCATGTCCGCCGCAGCGCACCCGCGCCGGCGAACCATCGAAATTCAATGAACTCGAGGAATTGCCAATGAATCGCCGAGAACTTACCAAGTTGCTCTTGATCGGAAGCTCTATATTGCCGGCGGCCAAGGCCACGGGCCTGTTGCCGCCGCAAGCGTGGGCCGCATCGCGGACGCCAACTGCCTTGGCCGCGGTTTCGCGCACCATCGATGTCGACGGGCGCGCCGCAGCCGTTCTGGGATTGCACCAGCCGGACGGAACGCCGGGCGTATATGTCGGTGTTGACGAACCGTTCGACGTCGACCTCACCAACCAACTTGCCGACCCGACCATCATCCACTGGCACGGCCTGACGCCGCCTTTGGCGATGGACGGCGTCCCCGACAAGCCCATGCCGATGCTGAAGCCGGGCGAGACGCGCCGCTATCTGTTTCCGGCGGGCAAGCCCGGAACCCACTGGATGCATTCCCATACATTGCAGGAACAGGCGCTGCTCGCCGCACCCCTGATCGTGCGCGGCAAGGACGATCTCGCCCGCGACGAGCAGGAAGTGGTCGTCCTGCTGCATGACTTCTCCTTCACGCCGGCCGAAGAACTGCTGGCCAAGCTCAAGTCCGAAAGCGGCACGTCGGGCATGAACATGCAGGGCATGGACAACATGAACATGGAAGGCATGAACATGGAGGGCATGGGCGGCATGACGATGGACATCAACGACATCGAATATGACGCCTATCTCGCCAACGAACGCACCCTGAACGATCCGCAGGTCGTGCGAACCGAAAGAAACGGCCGGGTACGGCTGCGCATCATCAATGGCGCGACCGCGACCGCTTTCACGATTGATACCGGCGCTCTGGAGGGCGAGATCGTCGCCGTCGACGGCCAGGACATCGTGCCCCTGAAGGCGCGCCGGTTCCCGCTGTCCATGGGCCAGCGCGTCGATATCCGTCACGTTCTCCCCAAGGAGGGAGGCGCCTTTCCTGTTTTCGCCCTGCGCGAAGGCGGGCCGCAACGCACCGGCATTATTCTCGCAAGCCCCGGCGCCGCCGTTGCGCGGCTGCCTGACAAGGGCGAGCAGCCGGGCCCGATCCTGTCCCTCGATATGGAAAAGCGGCTGGTTGCCGTAGCACCGCTCGCCGCGCGGCAGGCCGATCGCAGCTACACGCTCGGTCTGGTGGGCGACATGGCGGCCTATCGCTGGGGCCTCAATGCATCGAGCGATCTGATCGCGGCAAGCGGCGAACGGATTGTCATTGAAATGCGCAACAAAACCATGATGGCGCACCCCATGCATCTGCATGGGCACCACTTCCAGGTCGTCGCCATCGACGGAATGCCGGTAGCGGGCGCGGTCCGCGACACGGTTCTCATGCCGCCCATGTCGCGTCTTGTCTTCGCCTTCGATGCCGTCAATCCGGGCGATGGCTGGGCCTTCCACTGCCATCATTTGTACCACATGGCGGCCGGCATGATGACGGCCATCCGCTATGCCGAGGGCTGAGCCGTGTTCGCCTGTTTCAAATCGGCACGCGGTCGGCTGCTCGTCGCGGCAGCCGCCGTCTTCGGCCTCTATCTGGTGATCTGGCACGGCGTCCACCTGGCGGCGGCTCTGCCGTTCTTCGTCATTCTCGCCTGTCCGCTGCTCCATGTGTTCATGCATGGCGGGCATCGGCAGGGGAGCGGACACGGCAGTGAACCGCCGCCCGATCGGCAAGTGAAAAGCGATCGAGAAGAAAACTGAATTAAGCAGCTTGCAAACATAAGGAGTTTCATAATGTCATACACCATCGACCGTACCGTCGGCGGCGATGTTCCCGGCGTCGTCGAGCGCACTATCGCGGCGCTCAAGTCGGAGGGCTTTGGCGTCCTGACCGACATCGACATCGCCGCGACGCTCAAGGCCAAGCTCAATGTTGAGTTCCGGCCCTACCGGATTCTCGGTGCCTGCAATCCGCCTCTGGCCCACCGGGCACTTACCGCCGAACGCAAGATCGGCGCCATGCTTCCCTGCAACGTCATCGTCCAGGAGGCGGGTGCCGGAAAGGTTGAGGTCTCGGCAATCGATCCGGGCATCGGCATGCAACTCGTCGGCAATCCGGAAGTAAGCGCCATTGCGGCCGAAGTCGCAGGGAAACTGAAACGCGTCATCGAACGCATTTGAAGAGGAATAGAACATGATGCAAGGTTACGAGGGTATGTGGTGGGGAATGGGATTCGGCCCTGGGCTGTTCGGAATTCTGCTGCTGATTCTGCTGGTCCTGGCAATCGCCGCGCTGATCAAATATCTGCGCAGCTAGTCAGAGCCACCCGGCGACCAGAGCCGCAAGTATAAGATAGCGGCCGGTCTTGGCGACCGTCACCAGGGCAAGAAAGACCGGGAATGGCTCACGCATGATTCCGGCGGCAAGCGTCAACGGATCGCCGACAATGGGCAACCAGCTCAACAGCAGCGACCACTTGCCATAGCGGCGGTACCAGTGTTGGGCCCGCGCGAGCGCGCCGGGCCCAACCGGAAACCAGCGCCTGCCGTGGAACCGTTCCACGCCGCGACCCAGGAGCCAGTTGACCGCCGAGCCGGCGATATTGCCGGTGCTGGCGGCGAGGAGCAGCGCCCACAGGGGATAGGAGCCAGTCAGCATCAGTGCGGCGAAGGCGGCTTCCGACTGTAGCGGCAAAATTGTTGCGGCACCGAAGGCGGCGGCGAACAGGCCCGCATAGGCGGCTAGACTGGTCATGGGAACTTGCCGTTGCGGTTCATTGCTTCCTGATAGGCGCGAGGAGCCACTATCGGCAAGCGCCAAGGCGGCGCAGCATATTGAAATCACATGGCACCATCGCAGCGCGACTTGCGTTGCAAGCTGCTGACGTTCGCACCCGAAGCGGTCATCGTTCGATTTTGATGGAAAATGCTGTTAACTTTTTAGCGTGGTAGAAATTTCCACGGCGCAAGGTCGCTGCATGGCGGAATGAACCTTTCGCGGTTCACGGGCATGATGCCGCTCCGCCATTCCGGCTTCGATCCGGCCTGTCCCCTTTCACTCGCACGTCGGACTTCGGCGAAGGGACATCCCCACATGAACCTGTGCAAGACCACCGCCTGCGTTGCGGGCCGCACCTTTGAAGCCACCTATCATGTCGACGGCAACAGCCTCATTGTCGTCTCGGACCTGGGAATCGGCAGGGGCGAGCTTGGCGGCCTTCCCGATGGAATCATCGCCAAGATGCTGCTGCGCGATCTCATTCGCCGCCATGTTCTAGAGGCTGGCTAGCACAACCCGACGGAGCGAATTTCATCTCACGGTGGCTCTAACATGCCCCAGTGCGGCGCCGCCGTGCGCACGACCGTGCCACATAGTCGGGCAAGATCATTTTCGAGCTTGGTGACCGTGATCGAGCATCTCGCCATGTCGAGCGAGATGAGATAGCTGCCGAACGGCGCGCGCGACGCGCATGTCCTTCTTTTCCATGATGACCTTGTATTCTCGTTGACGAGATAGAGTCCATCGCCGGAGTTCCGCCGAATCCATTGACGAAGAGCAGGGCATCGCCGCCCGGTTTTTCGATGGCGCTGCCCAAAACGCAAGAGGGGCGGCCTGTGGGGCCGCCCCTCGGAATATCTTATCGCTGTGCGGTTATTGCTGGGCGACAAAGGCAGTTACGCGGCCTACGCCGTTATTGTTCCAGTTCGTGGCGTTTCCGGTTGCTGTATAACCGCACAGGCCGACTTCGTAGGTTCCGGTTGCAAGACCCGTGAACACCGCCGACAGCGAGAACACGGAACGATCGTTTTTCGAAACTGAAAGTCCGGTGATGTCGTCGCCGCTCGAAGCCGTGGCGGGCGTGGCACCGCTGCCGTTCACCCGCTGACACACCGAGAGGCGCAAATTACTCGCGGCGGTAGCGCTGGTCGTGCCGAGCGCCTTCTGGGCCATAACCAAGAGGGCCTGGTTGCTGCCGGTAATGGCGATCGTGGTGGTCGGGCCGATGTAGGCGAACGCCGTTCCGTCCGCCGGATTGTTGCCGGCGCCGGAGGCAAAGGCCGTCGTGATCACGCCGGAATTGCCCGGTGTACCCTGAGCGCCTGTTGCGCCCGTGGCACCGGTGGCCCCGGTGGGACCCTGCGGACCGGTTGCGCCGGTAGCGCCGGTGAGACCAATGAGACCAATGGGACCCTGCGGGCCGGTTGCGCCAGTGGCTCCGGCGGGACCAGCGGGACCCTGCGGACCGACTGCGCCATCGGCACCATTGAGACCGGCAACACCTTGCGGGCCGGTTGCGCCGGTGAGACCAATGGGACCCTGCGGACCGACTGCGCCATCGGCGCCGTTCAGACCGGCAACACCCTGCGGACCGGTTGCGCCGGTGAGACCAATGGGACCTTGCGGACCGTCGGGACCCTGAGGACCAACGTCACCGGTATCGCCCTTCGGCCCCTGCGGACCGACTGCGCCATCGGCACCATTGAGACCGGCAACACCCTGCGGGCCGGTTGCGCCGGTGAGACCAATGGGACCCTGCGGACCAACATCACCGGTATCGCCCTTCGGCCCCTGCGG
>JANMQL010000367.1:0-2251 GCA_031370475.1 Hyphomicrobiales bacterium
CCGCCATGCAGCCGAGGCCGGCGGCGGTCACCGCCTGGCGATAGATTTCGTCGGTGACGTCGCCCGCCGCATAGACGCCCTCGATGGCGGTTGCGGTGGAGCGCGGTTCGGTCACCAGATAGCCGCCCGGCTTCATGGGCAATTGGCCTTCGAACAGTTCGGTCGCCGGCTTGTGGCCGATGGCGATGAAGATGCCGTGGGCGGCGACGTCCTGGGTTTCGCCGGTCTTGAGGTTCTTGAGGCGCGCGCCGCTGACACCCTTGGGATCGTCGCTGCCCACAACGTCGTCCAGCACCGTGTCCCAGACCACCTTGATCTTGGGATGGGCGAAGAGGCGATTCTGCAATATGCGCTCGGCCCGGAATTCGTTGCGGCGGTGGACGACCGTCACTTCGCTGGCGAAATTGGTGAGGAACAGCGCCTCCTCGACGGCGGTATTGCCGCCGCCGATCACCAAAACCTTCTTGCCGCGGTAGAAGAAGCCGTCGCAGGTAGCGCAGGCCGAGACACCGTGGCCCTTGTAGGCCTCCTCGGAGGGCAGCCCGAGCCAGCGGGCCTGGGCACCGGTGCAGATGATCAGCGCATCGCAGGTGTAGGTGTCGCCGGAATCGCCCTTGAGCCAGAAGGGCCGCTCCTTGAGGCGCACTTCGGTGATGGTATCGGATATGACTTCGGTGCCGACATGCTCGGCCTGGGCCTTCATCTCCTCCATCAGCCAGGGGCCCTGGATCACCTTGGCGAAACCGGGATAATTCTCGACATCGGTGGTAATGGTCAGCTGGCCGCCGGGCTGGATGCCCTGGATGAGCAGCGGCTGCAGCATGGCGCGGGCGGCATAGATGGCGGCGGTATAACCGGCCGGCCCCGATCCGAGGATCAGGACGCGGGCATGACGGGTGGACATGACGGACTCCGGAACTGCTATGTGAATTTAACATAGCTCATTTGGGGATGCTCACAAGGCCGCTACAAGTCTTTGTGAACAGTCCGGTTAGAGCCCGCGCAATATTGTTGCTATAGTCGGGCCATGAGTCCCCGCGCCGAGCTTGACGCCACCGACTGGAAAATCCTCCGGGAACTCCAGAAGGACGGCCGCATCTCCAATGTGGCGCTGGCGGCGCGCGTCGGCCTGTCGCCGCCGCCCTGTCTCCGGCGCGTCCAGGCGTTGCGGCGGGCGGGCTATATCGCCTCTTACCGCGCCGTTCTCGATCAGGCGAAGCTCGGCTTCGAGGTGGCGGTCTTCGCCATGGTGGGGCTCAAGAGCCAGGCGGAGGCCGAGCTCAAGGCCTTCGAGGCCCAGGCCAGGCTTTGGCCCCTGGTGCGCGAAGCCTATGCCATTTCGGGCGAGGCCGATTTCCTGCTCAAATGCGTGGCCAGGGATTTGCCCGCCTTGCAGGATTTCATCATCAAGGACCTGACCTCGGCCGCCAATGTCGACAGCGTCAAGACCACGCTGATCCTGCGCATTTCAAAATACGAGCCGGGAGTGCCGATCCCATGAGCGACATTGCCAGGGCGGCGCGCGGCGGCTGGTTCGGCCTCATCGCGGCGGCGGCGACGGCCGTCGTCGTCGGCTTCGCCTCGACCATTCTGCTGATCATGGAGGCGGCCCGCGCCGTGGGCGCCAGCCCGGCCCAGCAGGCCTCCTGGGCGGCGTCCCTCTGTTTCGGCATGGCGATCACCACCTTCATTCTGTCCTGGCGTTTCAAGATGCCGTTCATCACCGCCTGGTCGACGCCGGGCGCGGCGCTGATCGCGACGAGCGCCGCCGGCGTCTCTTATGAAAATGCGCTCGGCGCCTTCCTGGTTTCCGGCGTGCTGATGTGTCTCGCTGCCTTCATCGCGCCGCTCGCCCGCGCCATCGAGAAAATCCCCGCCCCCGTCGCCGCCGCCATGCTGGCGGGCGTATTGCTGCGCTATGCGCTGGGCGTTCCCGGCGCCGCACTCGCCATGCCATTCTTCGTGCTGCCGCTTATCGTCATCTTCTTCGCGCTGCGGCTCAGCATTCCGCTCTACGCGGTTCCGGTCGTCGTCGGCCTCGGCGTCGCCATGGCGGCGTTCGGCGGAAATTTCAGCGCGCAATGCTGTTCGATCGGCCTGACGCGGCTCGACTGGACGACGCCCGCCTTCGACGGCGCCACCATATTGAGCCTCGGCATTCCCTTGTTCCTCGTCACCATGGCGTCGCAAAATCTCCCCGGCTTCGCGGTGCTGCGGGCTTCCGGCTACAGGCCGCCGGTGGCGGCGAGCC
>JANMQL010000376.1:0-2989 GCA_031370475.1 Hyphomicrobiales bacterium
CTCGCGGTCGTGCGCTCGCTCGCCGACCGGGTCGGCGTGCTCTTCCGCGGCGAACTCATGTCGATCGGTCCGGTCGAACGGATTTTTTCGCCGCCCCATCACCCCTACACGCTGAGCCTTCTCGAGGCCGTCCCGCGCATCGACGTCGTGCGGAAGCCCAGACCGCGGCAGGCCGCCGCTACATCCGATGCCGGCGTGCGGCCGAAATGCGCCTATGCCGGCCGCTGCGCCTTTCAGCTCGGCCGCACCTGCGTCGACAGGGAGCCACCTTGGCAGGACGCCGGTGGCGGGCTCGCCATCCGCTGCCACATTCCGGTGGCGGAACTCAAGGCCCACGCCGCACCGGGCAAGGACAAGCAGCCACGAAAGGAAATGCAGATATGAAGATTACCGCCGTCGAATGCTTCGTTCTCCTGGTGCCCGATTTCAGGGCCGATGCCTGCTCATCGGCACAGGACAACATCGTGGTGAAAATCCATACCGATTCCGGCCATGTCGGGATCGGCGAGACCGATACCAACCCCTGGGTTGCCAAGGCCATGATCGAAGCGCCGGGCACTCATATCATGGGCATCGGCCTCAAGGAGACGCTGATCGGCAAGGATCCGCGCGACATCGAGGGCCTGTGGGAGAAAATGTACGTGGGCTCGGCCATGACCGGCCGCCGCGGCCTCGGCATCTGCGCCATCGGCGCACTCGACATGGCGCTGTGGGACCTCGTCGGCAAGATCGAGAACAAGCCTTGCTGGCAGCTGCTCGGCGGCGCCACCAATAAAACCATAACACCTTACGCTTCGCTGCTTCCCGAGGGCGACGATCTCAAAACCTACGGCCGCGTCCTGAAAGAGCGTGCCGTTGCGGCGAAGCAGCTCGGCTTCCGCGCCGCCAAGCTCGAGATCTGCCTCAAGGGCCCCTATTCTCACAATTCTCTCCAGATCGAGGACGACCGTGAATGCGCCAGAATCGTGCGTGACATACGCGAGGCGGTCGGCCCCGGCATGACGCTCATGGTCGACGTGGCCTATGCCTGGCGCGACTGGAAGGAAGCGCTGCGCGCCATCGAGATGTTCGCCGACCAGGACATCTATTTCGTCGAGACCCCATTGCCGTCGGACGATGTCGAGGGCTATGCCAAGCTGTGCCATGCCTCGCCGGTCAAGATCGCGCTCGGCGAATGGCAGAACACGCGCTTCGAATTTCTCGAGTTCATGAACGCCAAAGCCGTGGACGTGGTTCAACCCGATGTCGGCCGGGTCGGCGGCCTCACCGAGGCCAAGCGCGTCGCCATGCACGCCCGCGATCGCGGCCTCGCTTTGGTGCCGCACTGCTGGAAGTCGGCCATCGGCATCGCCGCCTCGGCGCATCTCGCCGCCGTGGCCCCGACCTGCACCTACATCGAGTTCCTGCCGAAGCAACTGGCCGATTCGGCGCTGCGCCGCGACTTGTGCAGTGTTGAGTTGCCGGTGGTCGACGGGCGTATTCCGCTGCCCGACCAGCCGGGCCTCGGGGTCACAATCGACGAGGCCATGCTGCAACGCTTCAAGGTCGCCTGATCGTGTCCGGGCTCGATGGGTTCGCCGGCCGCCGCATCCTCGTAACCGGGGCTGGCACGGGCATCGGCGCCACGACGGCACGGCTGCTGGTGACGCGCGGCGCCCGCGTCGCCATCCTCGACCGCGACGGCGCCGCGGCATCGGCGACGGCCGCCGCCCTGGGCGCCGACCGGGCCCTTGCTTCGGCCGGCGACGTGACCGATGCCGCCGCCGTCGACGCCATCCTGGCGGCTATGACGGAACATTGGGGCGGCATCGACGATCTGGTGAATAACGCCGGCACGTGGGATCACGGGCCGCTGCTCGAGCTTTCGCTTGAGCGCTGGCGCGCGGTGTTCGAGGTCAACCTCATGGCGCCGATCGCCATATCGAACGCCGCCGTGCCGCGCATGGCGAGGGGCGGTTCGATCGTCAACGTATCATCTGTCCTGGGTCAGGTCGCGGCACCCGGGCGCGGTCCCTATTGCGTCTCGAAGAGCGCGCTCATCGCGCTGACCAAGATGCAGGCGGTCGAGTGGGCGGAACGCGGCATCCGCGTCAATGCCATTGCGCCGGGCTACATCACCAACGACACGACCCGCGCCATGGCCGCGGCCGGCGGCTTCGACGTCTCCGCCATCAACCGGCGCACCCCGCTCGGCCGATTCGGCGAGGAAGAGGAAGTCGCCGAGGGTATCGCCTATCTGCTCGATCCGCGCTGCGCCGCCTATGTTACCGGCCACGTACTGGAGGTGAGCGGCGGCTGGACGGCATATGGCTACACCTGAAAAGGATCGCCCGATGATCACTGGCTTCAACCATACTAGTTTCACGGTGACCGACATGGATCGCGCCGTGCGCTTCTGGACTGGTGCGCTCGGCTTCGAGGCCCGGTCGGTCTCACCCCGCTCAGGTGAGTGGCAGACCAAGGTGACGGGCGTGCCCGGCGCCGAGCTGCTCGTGGCCCATCTCTTCGGCCATGGCACCCACATCGAATTCATTCAATATACGTCGGGCGCCGGCGCCGCGCGCCGCATCGACCCAAACATGGCTTGCGCCGCGCATGTCTGCCTAGAGGTGTTGGACATCGAGGAGACCTGGGCGAAGCTGATTGAGGCTGGGGCAAGCCCGCAGGGAGAGGTTACGGAAGTCGACAGCGGACCGGTGAAGGGACTGAAGGCCGGCTACCTGCGCGATCCCGGCGGCATCATCATCGAGCTGGTGGAGATGTAGAGAAGCGCTTTGCCGGCCGGCCGGATCTCATCGACTCACTGAAGCGAAATTTTCATATCGATAGCGGCGTGTTCGGCTATCGCCTCAACTGCAAGGTATACCGGCTGTACGTCGATTCACAGACGATGACCAAACGCTTTCCGGATGTTTTCAATCTCGTCGGCCTACACCGCGACGGCCTGATCAATCTCTATGTGTTGGCGGGCTTTCACGACGATACCGAC
>JANMQL010000008.1:0-5192 GCA_031370475.1 Hyphomicrobiales bacterium
CCGACCTTGACGATGAGGCCGCCGAGAATGGCGCCATCGATTTTGGTGGCAAGCTGCACGTCGCGGCCGATCGACGCCTTGAGCGACGCCTTGAGATCCTTGACATGGGCGTCGGATAGCTTCTCGGCGCTGGTCACTTCCGCCTGCACTTCGCCCTTGGCGGTGGCGAGCAGCATGCCATAGGCCCTGATCATGTCGGCGATGGCGAACAAGCGGCGGTTCTTGGTCACCAGCTTGATGAAATTAAGCGCCAGCCCGCCGATCCCCGCCCTGGCGCAGATGGCTTCGATGGCGCCGATCTGGTCCTCGGCCGAGAACACCGGCGAGCGCACCAGCCGGCTCAAGTCTTCCGACTGGTCGAGAAGCGCCTGGAAAGCGCTGAGCTGGACGCCGGTGGCGTCCACCGATTTGGCCTCGGAGGCGAGCTCGAAAAGCGCGCCCGCATAGCGGCCCGGCACACCGGAAACTGTCTGACCTGTCGCTGTCACGATCGCTCTTCTGAAACGGTCCCACGTTTCAGCCTTTGAAATCGCGGCTCAAACGTATGAATTTGCTGGAATTCCGCGAGCCCGAGGCTCCCGTACGGATCGAAGCCTGACCCCGCCGCGCGCGTTCGGTAACACAGGCCTTGGCGGCGCGCAACCGGGTTCCGGTGGCGGAATGCCGCAATCGCTTTTGGACATAAGGAAGGCCCGCCACCGCTTGCGCGAATGACGGGCCCCAGGAGGAATTGTGATGCTTTCAGCGCAACGTCATGGCTCGCGCCATGGCGCCAAGCTGATAGCGCTTCACGCCGATGTCGGCGAGGTCGGCGTCGCTCAAGGCCTCGAGCCCGGCGCGCTTGGCGCGATAGGCGGCGAGACGCTTGCGGCGTTCGGCGAGGATGGCGAACATGACACTATTACCTCGTGGCTTCGCGGGCCAGCCGCGGAATGTCGACGCGCGAGATGCCCAGATCCGCCAGATCGCGGTCGGTCAGGCTTCCGAGCTCGGAAACGGTGCGCTTGTAACGCTGCCAGTTGCTGTAACGGGCTTTCAAGACTTCAAACATGCTGGTCTCCTTTCGGACAGGTATTTCAGGCACTGTACTCAACGGGACTGAACTTAGGTGCAACGCAGCAAAATGAGTAATGCAATTATTGCATAGCAACAATTCATCCAATTATTTCATAAGTTTATAAAATTGTAACGATCCCAAATCTTGTGCTCTGTGCCATAAAATTATGCTGCATTGCGGCAATTTCCGGGCACTGCATGGTCCGCCCTGCCCATCTGTGGGGCGGTGCCGAAATACCAAGCAAAAGGGCGCGGGAGAAATCCCCCGCGCCCTTGAAATATCCCGCCTTGTCCGGCGAATCAGAACAACCCGGCAACCTGTCCCTTTTCGTCGAGGCCGATCACTTCGGCCGAGGGCACCCTGGGCAGGCCCGGCATGGTCATGATGTCCCCGCAGATGACCACGATGAATTCGGCCCCCGCCGACAGCCTGACCTCGCGGATCGGCACCATGTGGTTGGTGGGCGCGCCCTTGAGATTGGGATCGGTCGAGAACGAATACTGCGTCTTGGCCATGCAGATGGGGAATTTGCCGTAGCCCTGGGCCTCATAGGCCTTGAGCTGGTCGCGCACCGTCTTGTCGGCCACGATGTCGTCGGCCCGATAGATTTCCCGGGCGATGGTCTTGACCTTGTCCCACAGGCTGAGCTCGTCGTTGTAGATGGGCTTGAACTGGGCCGCGCCCTTGTCGGCGATTTCGGCCACGTGCCGGGCCAGCGCCTCGGTGCCCTTGCCGCCTTCCGCCCAGTGGGTGCACTTGAAGGCCTCGACCCCGTGCTGCTTGCAATAGGCCTTGACCGCGTCGACTTCCGCTTCCGTATCGGTGACGAAGTGGTTGATGGCAACCGCGATCGGCACGCCGAACTTCTTCACGTTCTCGATGTGACGGCCGAGATTGGCGAGGCCCTTCTTCAGCGCCTCGACATTTTCCTTCTTGAGTTCGTCCTTGGCGATGCCGCCATGCATCTTGAGTGCCCGGACGGTTGCCACGATGACGGTCGCCGCCGGCGTCAGCCCCGCCTTGCGGCACTTGAAGTCGAAGAATTTCTCGGCCCCCAGATCGGCGCCGAAGCCCGCTTCCGTCACCACATAATCGGCGAGCTTGAGCGCCGTCTTCGTCGCCATCGCCGAATTGCAGCCATGGGCGATATTGGCGAAGGGGCCGCCATGCACGAAGGCCGGATTGTTTTCGAGCGTCTGCACCAGATTGGGCATCAGCGCATCCTTCAAGAGCACCGTCATGGCGCCCGGCGCCTTGAGGTCGCGGGCCAGCACCTGGCCCTTGTCGCGCTTGGCCGCCACCACGATCTGGCCCATGCGGCGTTCGAGATCGGCGACCGAGGTGGCAAGGCAGAAAATCGCCATGATCTCGGAAGCAACCGTGATGTCGAATCCCGCCTCGCGCGGAAACCCGTTGGCAACGCCGCCCAGCGAGCAGACGATCTCGCGCAGAGCGCGATCGTTCATGTCCATGACCCGGCGCCAGGTGACGCGGCGCGTGTCGATGCCGAGCTCGTTGCCCCAATAGATGTGATTGTCGATCAGCGCCGAGAGCAGATTGTGCGCCGAGGTGATGGCGTGGAAGTCGCCGGTGAAATGCAGATTGATGTCTTCCATCGGCACGATCTGGGCATAGCCGCCACCCGCCGCTCCCCCCTTCATGCCGAAGCACGGGCCAAGCGACGGCTCGCGCAGCGCAATCATCGCGCGTCTGCCGATGCGGTTGAGGCCGTCGCCCAAGCCCACGGTGGTCGTCGTCTTGCCTTCGCCCGCCGGCGTCGGGTTGATGGCGGTGACGAGGATGAGCTTGCCGTCCTTCTTCTTGGCGAGCGTATCGATGTAAGAGAGCGTCACCTTCGCCTTGGTGTGGCCATAGGGAATCAGATCCTTCTCGGGGATGCCGAGAGCTTTGCCGATCTCCATGATCGGTTTCATCTTCGCTTCGCGGGCAATCTCGATGTCGCTCTTGACCGTGGCCATTCGGGTGCTCCTTGCAAAGGCGGCTTGGGGTGGGCGGCGCGTACCATAATCGCCGCGATTGGCAAGTGACCGTTTCTACCGACATGATCGGTCGGTTTGCGACGCCCAATTTCAACCAATCGAGACCATTTGCGGCCATCATTTGCCGAAGCTCCGGAAAAAGGCAATAAGCAATTCCGGTCTTTCACAATCCGGGACAGGCGAATTGCGCGATTTTCAAACTCCCGGCCGCTCCGCGGCTTACGGCGCCAACGGCATGGCGGCCACTTCCGCGCCGCCCGCCACGCTCGCCGCCATCGGCGCGCTGCGCCGGGGCGGTAATGCTGTCGATGCGGCGGTGACGGCCTCGGCCGTGCTTTGCGTCGTCGAGCCGCAGATGACCGGCATCGGCGGCGATTGCTTTGTGCTGATCGGCAAACCCGACGGCACCGTCTTGGGGCTTAATGGCTCGGGCCGTGCCGCCTTAGCGGCCGATGCCGGTTGGCTGAAATCTTCCAAACTCACGGAAATTCCCAAGCGCTCCATCCATTCGGTGACCGTGCCCGGAGCCATCGACGCCTGGGACCGCCTACTCAAGGCCTATGGCACCATGAGCCTGGGCGAAGCCCTCGCTCCCGCCATCGCCATGGCCGAAGCGGGAGTGCCGGTCACCCCGCGGGTCGCCGCCGACTGGCCGGCGGAAGTGGCCGATCTCGCCGCCGATGAGGGCGGGCACCTGCATTATCTGAAAAACGGCCACGCCCCGCGCCAGGGCGAGACCATGCGTTATCCGGCACTCGCCCGGACCTTGCGGCTCATCGCCAAGCAGGGCCGCGATGCCTTCTATGAAGGCGAAATCGCCCAGGACATTGTCGCCCATCTCGCCAAGCGCGGCTCACTCCTCACCCGCGACGATTTCGCCCGCACCCAGGCCGATTGGGTCGAGCCCATCGCCACGATCTTCGCCGGCCATGAAGTACTGGAAATTCCGCCCAGCGGCCAGGGCATCACCGCTTTGATCGCCCTCAATATCCTCGGCCATTTCGGCCTCAAGAGCCACGATCCGGCCAGTCCCGAACGCCATCATCTCGAGATCGAAGCCCTGAAACTCGCCTGGGAATTGCGCAACCGCCATGTCGGCGATCCGGATGTCTCCGATATTCCGGTCGGCCATTTGCTCGATCCGGCTTTCGCCGCCAGGCTTGCCGCCATGATCGATCTGAACCGTGCCCTAGATATCCGCGTTGCCTTGCCCGCTTCCGATACGGTCTATCTCACCGTGGTGGACAAAGATCGCCTCGCAATCTCCTTCATCAATTCGATCTATTACCATTTCGGCTCGGCCATCGTGACGCCGGCGAGCGGCATTGCCCTGCAAAACCGCGGCGCCTGCTTCGTTACCACCCCCGGCCACCCCAATTGCATCGGCCCCGGCAAGCGGCCGCTACACACCATCATCCCCGCCATGGTCAGGCGGGCGGGCCTAATCGACATGGCCTACGGCGTCATGGGCGGCGATTATCAGCCCATGGGCCATGTGACCGTGGCGGTGAACCGCTATGTCTACGGCATGGACCCCCAGGCGGCCATCGACTGGCCGCGCTACTGCCCGAGCGCCGGCACCGTGGTGGTCGAATCCGGTGTGCCGGAGAGGGTGAAAACCGCCCTCGCCGCCAAGGGCCACCAGGTCATGGCCAGCCATGAACCCCTGGGCGGAGCCCAGGCGATCGCCATCGACCGCGAACAAGGCATGCTGGTGGGCGGCTCCGACTTCCGCAAGGACGGCCTGGCGCTCGGTTATTGAAGCCCCTGCAACTTTAAGGATTTATTTTTCGCTTCTCTTTACCATTGCCCTTTAGAAATCGAAGTCCTGCGCGCGGCATCTGCCTCGCGATGCGAAATTCTTTCCGGAGGCCTCTTGAGCGAACCGCAACCGGCCACGCCGTTCATCTTTCGCGAAACCGCCCCCGCCGCGGTTCCATCGCCCGTGGAGAAGCTGAACCGGATCAAGACCCTGGACGATGCGGCGCAAATCCGCCGAGCCCTCGAGGCGGCCAATGAGGCGGCCTATCACTGGATCGTCGAGAGCGACGAAATTGTCTGGAGCGCCAATGCCGCCGAGGTGCTTGGCTGCGCGCCCGGCGTGATCGCCACCGGCCGCGCCTATGCCGCCTATC
>JANMQL010000024.1:0-6858 GCA_031370475.1 Hyphomicrobiales bacterium
CGCCATGTCGGCGGTCACCGTGGTCGGCACCCTCACCCAGATTCTGGCGGAAGCTTCCGTCGGCATGGCCTTCGCCCAGCTCTGCCGGCCGGGCGCGCCGGTGGTGTTCGGCACTTTCGCCTCGTCGATCTCCATGCAGTCCGGCGCCCCCACTTTCGGCACGCCGGAACCGGCCCATGTGCTCTTCGGCGCGGCGCAATTGGCGCGCCGCCTTGGGGTTCCCTTCCGCTCGGGCGGCGGGCTTTGCGCCTCGAAGGTTCCCGATGCGCAAGCCGCCTATGAAAGCGCCAATACGCTCTGGCCGACGCTCCTGGGCGGGGTCAATTTCTGCCTGCACTCGGCCGGCTGGCTGGAGGGCGGGCTGGCCTCGGGCTACGAGAAATTCATCATGGACGCCGACCAGCTCACCATGTTCCAGCGCTTCGCCGAGGGCGTCGATTTTTCCGAGAACGGCCAGGCGATGGACGCCATCGCGGAAGTGGGGCCGGGCTCGCATTTCCTCGGCTGCGCCCACACCAGGGCCAATTTCGAGAACGCCTTCTGGCGCTCGCAGATCGCCGACAACAATTCCTTCGAGCAATGGCGCGATGCCGGCGAAATGGATGCGGCGGCGCGCGCCAACACCCAGTGGAAGAAGATGCTGCGCGAATACGAGGGCCCCGCCCTCGATCCCGGCCTCGACGAGCAGCTCAAGGCCTTCATGGCCAAGCGCAAGGAAACCCTGCCCGACGGCGTTAGTTAATAAGTCACCGTCACGGTGATGGTATCGGAGTAGTTTTGCGGGCTCGGCGTCGTCTGCGGCGGCACGCGGCCGTAGCCGGTCAGGTTCTGGACGGCGCCGCTGCCGGTTCCGGCCACCGTGTTGGTGCCGATGGTATTGCCCCAGGCGAGACTGCGCGCGGCGTTTTGATAGATGCCGTAGGTGACGAATTCGGTATTGCCGGCGTTGGCCATCTTGCGCAGGGTGGGATTGACGGCGCCGGAATTGCCGCCATTGAGGCCCACCGTATAGGTGGTGCCGGTGGTGCAAGTGACACTGATGGTGTTGGTGGCATCGACATTCGAGTTCAAGACTCCCTGCGAGCCGAAATTGAGGGCCGTGGCCGAGAGCGAACAGGAATCGTTGTAGTTGAGGACCGCCGTGAACGGCACATTGGTGACATTGGCGAGGCCAATGGTGGTGCAAATGCCCACCGTCGAGTAAGCATAGGACACCTGCGTATTCGCGCCGGAAAACAGCGACGTATAGGTGCCGGCGGGCAGCGCCGTTTGGCCGGAGAAGACGCGACCGAACATGGTCTGGCTGCCGGTGCCGTTGCCGGCCGCATCGAGGAGGATATTGATGGTCGGCGGCGTCGGCGCCAGGCCCCAGGTATTGGAGCCCCAGACCTGGGTGCGGCCATTGTTGCGATAGATATTGTAGCGCAGTTGGCTGGCGCCGCTCAGCATGTAGCGCTCGCTGCCGGTGGCGTTGACGCCGCCCGATCCGGCATTGAAATTCGGGCAGATGCGCACCGTGTTTCCGGCGATGCCGCTGCAGGTGGCGGAGAAGGTGCCGGTGGTGTCGTAATTGGCGCTGACCGAAAGATTGACGGCGCCCCAATTCAGACCCGTATTGCTAAACGTGCAGGTCTGGGCCTGGGCGCCGCTCGCCATCCAGACCAGCACGGCCATTGCCATGAGCCATCTTAGATACATTTGACCGGTCCGATCGTCTGTTGCTCGTCGCCTTTGGGCGCGAATGCGAATTGCCCCCGGCAGAGCGCGGTGTTGGCGGTGGAGGAAATCGAATTCTCGGGAGCTAGGCTGGTGAGGAAAACCTGGCCGTCGAAGCCCACGATGAATTCCTCATCCGAGCCGTCCAGCGTCACCACGGTGCCGATCGGCAGCGCCGCGCCGTCGGCATCGGTCACCACCACGATCGCCGCGGCCGCCTGGGGCTTGATGCCGAAATCGACCAGGATGCCGCTCTTCTCCTTGGGCACCGCCCACATTTCGGTCTGCGGTATTTCGGCCATCACCGGCAGATCGGCGATGTCGATGGAAATCTTGTTTTTGCGATAGGCGCCGATACCGGTCACCAGCAGCTTGCCGTCCTTGCCGGTCTTGCCGGCATCGCGGTTTTCGAGCTTCACCGGCACGCCGGGCGCGCCGGCATCGACAATGGCGAAGGCATCGTCGATGCGGTTGCCGAGGAACACGCCGCCGCCCGCGGCCACCACGGCGCCATCGGCGGAGACGGCGGCCGTGGTCTCGCCGCCGCTCTGGAAGGCGCGCGCCTCGAGCGTTACTTTGGCGGCGCGATAGGCGGCGGAGGCCGTGGTGAATCCGGCCGCTTCGGTCTGGCCCTGACTCACATGCCAGCCATAACTTCCGGGCTCGCCGCCTAGACTGCGCGAGGCCTGGGCGGTGGCGGCAACCGAGTCCCTGGTCGCCGTCAGCCCGCCCGAGGCGGTCGCCGTCTCGCCGAGCGGAACCGAGAAACCCACATAGGCGCCGTAGCTCTCGTTGTCGCCGAAATCGGCGAAGCCGTTGGCGAACACCGACAGGTCGTTGGCGAAGGTTTTGAGCAGGCTGGCCGAGACGATCAGCGCGCGGCTGCCGTTGGCATCCTCGCGGTGAATGAGGGCCAGCCCGGCGCTGGCATCCTGCTCGGGAAAACCGTAGGTCAGGGTAATCTGGTCCTGGGCCTTGGGCAGGCCGCCGCCGCCGGAGAAGACATCCTCGGTGACGCTCGCCAGATCGGCGTAATCGCCGAGCGCGCGGCGCGTCGAAGCGCCGATCGTGAAATTGCCGAATCCCGTCTCCCAGCTCGCGTAGCCGAGCCCGCCGAGACCGTCCTCCGACACGCTCGCCGCCACGGCGGCGCCGAAAATGCCGAGCCGGCCGGCCGCCTTGACGCCGCCCAGCCCGCCATTGGCGATGCCGGCACCGGCCTCGCCGTGCAGTTCAGCCGTGAAATCGTCCCTGATTCCATAGCGCAGCCCGGCCACGGCCACCGGCTCTTCGTCATAATCGAACGACTCCTTGCCGTAGTTGCGCCGGGCCACGCCGGCCTCCAGCGAATAGTCGTAGAGGCCCCGGCGCAGCAGATCGGGCGAGGTGACGAAATCGCGCTCCTCCTCGGTCTCGCGGCCGGTGGCGTCGGTCACCACGATGCGGGCCGTGCCCGATCCGGTGATCACCGGAATATTGTCGATGCGGTAGGGCCCGCCGCCCACCTGCTGCGAATAGGCCCTGACATTGCCGATATAGACATCGACGGTCGAGGGCACGGCGGCGCTTCCCGAAATCGACGGCAGCGGCATGGTGATGAGATCGGGGCGCAGCGCAAAATTCCGCTGCACCTGGACGCCGCCCATGCGGATGGGCCTGGTCCAGGCCAGTCCGCCGCTGATTGTGTCGCCGACGCGATAGGAGCGCAGCGCCGTCTCGTCGGAATAGGACCAGGCGGTGTCGAGCCTGAGCGCGGCCGCGTCGGAAAAGGTCGTGGTGCCGAGAATGCCGCTCTGGGTCAGCGTGCCGGCCTTGGAGAAGGCGCGCGCATCGAGCGACAGCGAACCGCCGTCGACGGCGCCTTGCGACTTCGCAAGGTTGTGGGAACCTTCGGCGAAGGCGGTGTAATTCACCACAAGCCCGTTCGACGCCTGCGCCGCGGCGATCTCCGGCCGCGGCGAGGCGTCGAAAGTCTTGGCAAGGCGCAGCGCGTCGGGCGCTTCGATCTCGACGGCTTGCTTGACTTCATCGTAACGATAGGCGAGGCCCGCAATGCGGTCGAGCTCGATTGGTTCCTCCGGCGGGCCGGTGCCGGGAACGGCGAGGCCAAGCTCGTTCAGCTCGGCGCGCGTGGCGGCAAGCCGGTTGCCCGGCATCACCGTGAAGGCGCCGATGAAATCGATTGCCTGGCCGTTGATGCGCACTTCGAGCTGCAGCGGCATGACCCCGCCGGTATCGTCCACCCCCGCGGCGTAAACGGGCGGAACGGCCAGTTGGCAGGCGATCAGCGCGGCGGCCAGCGCATCAATCGGCAACCAGTATTTTCGCCGTGGCTTTGATCGGCCCATTGTCGCCCTGTGCTTGAATCGTGATGGTGCCGCCGGTCGCGAAGCCCTTCGGCGCGGCCTTCGCGGTCCACTGTTCGGACGAGCGCCCGAACACATAGCCCACGAATCCGTCGCCGAAACCGAGCGCGGTCCCCGACGAGTTCATAACTTTCAGCGCAGAGATACGCACGCGCCTGCCGCCCTCATTGCGTGCCGTGAGACGAAGCCTGCCGCCGCTGATTTTGGCGTCCCACGAGAGCCTGGGAACGGCGGCAGGATCGGTAAAGAAAACCGGAATGGAATGCCGAAGAGCAAAACGGGGTCCGAAGCTGGGCGCGGCGGCGGAAGGCCGTGGAATCTCATCGACCCACAGCCGGTAGGTCTCCTCGCCGACGACCGGCGTCTTGTCGACGCGAACGATGCGCACGACATAGGGCTGGCCCGGCGCCAGCTTGGCGATGGGCGGGCTGGCGACGACGGCATTCGTCGGCACCAGCTCGTCCTTGCCGTTCTTGCGAGTCCATTTGAAAATGCGAAGCTGGGCGGCGAGAGGTTCGTTGCCCGGATTGCTGAGCGTGATGATCGATGCCGCTCCCGGCGCCTGCACCTGAATGTTCACGGGCGTCACCTGCAAGGCCGAAGCGGCCGCGAGGCTCGAACCCAGTGTCAGTATGGTGGCTGCAACAATGCCGGCTTTCCGGAAGGCCATCGAGACTCCTTTAGGGGTAGGTCACCGTGATGGTGACGAGATCGGTGTAGGTAAGGCCCGCGGTCGGCGTGAGCTGGGGCGCCACCCGGCCATAGACCGTGTAGGTTTGGGCCGCGCCGGTGCCGGTGAGGGCGGTCATGATTTCAGCGCCGGCATTGCCCCAGTTCTGGGCGTAAGCCGCGTCCTTGGTCATGATGTAGGCGACATCCTCGGCGCCGTTTTCCATGGTGCGCGTGGTCGTCGTGCCGGCGCCCGAGCCCGCATCGAGCGACAGCGTATAGGTTGTGCCGTTGGTGCACTGGACGTTGAAATTCGCCGAGGTATCGATATTGGCGGTGATCACGCCGGCGGACCCGAAATTCAGGGTATTGGTCGAAACCACCAGGCACTGGGAGGTGATGGCGATCTGCGAATTGAAAGTTCCGGTGGCCGTGGCGGCCAGGGCGGTGGAGGCGCCGGCGGCCAGGACGGCGGCGGTGAGGAAGGACGCAAGATAAATACGCATGACTTTTTTCACTCGGTACGGGGTTGACGTGGAGGCGGCGCGCATCGTGCTTTCGGCTTGCAACCGTGGCAAGACATCGCGCCGCATTCGAACGTCTGGCATTGTTGGGGCTTGTGGTTAATGGCGGTTTAATTCCTAAGAATATTGGTGAATAATCCGAGAATTGATGCGGATTTAATGTCAGTTATACTATCAATAATTGTTATTATTTTAATTTATCGTATAAGTTGTAATTCTATATTTCTACCACCTCGGTTTTAGTTGAAACATCGGCACAACCAGGTCTTGGAGGGTCTTGCCATCGGCACGATGCTTCGAGGCTCGCCCTTCGGGCTCGCACCTCGGCATGAGAATCTAGAAATAGACCCGAAGCGATCCACTCCCCAATTTGTCATCCCCGGGCTTGTCCTGGGGACCCATGGGAAACCCAGACTCGAACACCTCCCCATCGGATGAATGGGTCGCCGGGATAAACCCGGCGATGACAGAAATGATGGGGCGTCGCGGCTCGCCTCCGGCTCGAATCTCAAGGTGAGGATGAGCGGGCCGGCCCTAATAGGTTACCGTCACCACAACCGTATCGGAATAGACCAGGGCATTGGGCGTCGGCTGCACCGGGACGCGGCCGTAACCGGTAAAGCTCTGGGGCCCGCCGGTACCGGTTCCCGAATTGGTGTCGGAACCTGCCGTATCGCCCCAGGGCTGGGTGCGGCCGGCGTCGCGATAGATGCCGTAGGTAATGTAGAGCGGCGTCGCCGCATTGGTCATGCGCCGCGGCGCCGGGTTGACGGCCCCCGACAGGCCGCCATTGAGACCGACCGTATAGATCGTGCCCGCCGTGCAGGTGACGCCGATCGTGTTGGTGGTATCGCGGATGGCGGTGAGGTCGGCCTGGGTGCCGAAATCGAGAGCCGTAGTCGTCACCGTGCACGAGCTGTTGTTGGTGGCGCGCACCGTGAAGGACACGTTCTGCACCCGCGAGGACAGCGTCGAACTGCAATTGAAGCTCGTCGAATAGCCGTAATCGATCTGGGTATTGGTGCCGGAGAACAACGACAGGAAGGTTCCGGTCGGAATGCCGGTCTGGTTGTTGTAGAGACGCCCATAGATGGTCGTGGCCGTCGAGCCGCTGCCGTTGGCGCCGAGCGTCACGCTGATGGTGGGCGGACGCGGCGTCGGGCTCCAGGTATAGGAACCCCATACCTGGCCGATGCCGTTGGACTTGAACAAATTGTAATTGAGCCGCGTCGCTCCCTGCGCCAGATAGCGCGGATCGCCGGAGGCATCGACGCCGCCGGAGCCGGCATTGAAATTGGCGCAGATGCGCACCGTCTGGCCGGCGGTGCCCGAACAGCTCGCGGTCAAGGTGCCGGTGGCGCTGTAGAACGTGCCGGCGGTCAGATTGACGTTGCCGAAATCCACGCCCGTGTTGCTGAACGAGCAGGTTTGTGCCGCGGCCCCCCCGATTTGCAGGAAGAACAACGCCAGTGCGAATATCACCAATCTTAGATACATGGCAGCGGTCCTATGGCGATCTGGCTGTCCCGGTCGGGCGTGAAGTCGAAGGCGGCCTTGCATTCGCCGCCCGCCGTCTTGGCGAC
>JANMQL010000058.1:0-1628 GCA_031370475.1 Hyphomicrobiales bacterium
TGATCCGCATACCGACGATTGTCCTGGTGGTATCAGGCCTGTGGCTGCTTGTGGCTGCCACGGCCACGGCGCGGCAACCGAACATCGTCATTCTCCTGGCCGATGACTTGGGCTACGCCGACGTCGGCTTTCAGGGTTGCCAGGACATTCCCACTCCGAACATCGATGCGCTGGCGAAAGGGGGTGTCCGCTGCACAAGCGGTTATGTATCGTGCCCCTATTGCAGCCCCACCCGGGCCGGACTGCTCACGGGCCGCTATCAGCAGCGCTTCGGGCACGAGTTCAACCCGGGCCCACGCGGCGAGCCCGGCGGCGATGCCATAGCGCGAATCGGTCTGCCGTTGTCCGAAGCGACGATCGCCGATCGTTTGAAAGCAGCCGGCTACGCCACCGGCATGGTTGGCAAGTGGCATTTAGGCGCCGCGCCGAAATTCCATCCTCAACAGCGCGGCTTCGACGAATACTTCGGATTCCTGGGAGGAGCGCACGTCTACTTGCCGGGTTTGCCAAACATAGTATTCCCTGGTTTGCAGGACGCCCCCAGAACGGGCGCCGCGCCAACTGACACCGGCGCGACCCGCGCCCGTCAGTCGCAGCCGGCGCCGATTTATCGTGGCACCGAAGTTGTGCAGGAGCCGGAATACCTGACCGACGCCTTTGCCAGAGAGGCCGTATCGTTTATCGAACGACATCGAAATCGGCCGTTCTTCCTCTACCTGCCGTTCAACGCGGTGCACACTCCAATGCATGCGACGGACAAGCGGCTGGAACCATTCGCGTCGATTTCGGATCCCATGCGGCGCACGTATTGCGCGATGACCCTGGCCTTGGACGAAGCCATTGGTCAGGTGCTCGATAAGCTGCGGAGCACCAACTTGGAACAAGACACGCTGATCTTCTTCTGCAGCGACAATGGCGGACCGACCATCCGCCGCGCGGCGCTCAACGGATCGCGCAACACGCCGCTGCGAGGCTCGAAGGTATCGACGCTCGAAGGCGGCGTCCGCGTGCCGTTTGTCGTCTCCTGGAAGGGCAAGCTCCCTGCCGGCAAGGTTTACGACCAGCCGGTCATCCAGCTCGACATTCTGCCCACGGCCCTTGCCGCCGCCGGAGTCGAGGCGAAAGCCGACTGGAAATTGGACGGCGTCAATCTGCTGCCTTACGTCAAGAACGAAATCGTCAGCACTCCTCACGATGTGCTGTATTGGCGATTGGGCCAACAAATGGCCGTTCGCAAAGGCGATTGGAAGCTTGTTACGTATTCCCACGAGTTTGCCGGAGAAGAATCAAGCTCACCACTTTCGCCGGTGCGGCTCTACAATTTGACTCGAGACATCGGAGAAACCAATGACCTGGCCAGCGCCGAACCGCAGAAGGCCAAAGAACTCAAGGGCCTTTGGGACCAGTGGAACCAATCCTTGCGTGAGCCACTGTGGCCCCAACAGCCCTACACGCCTGATCCGGCTGCCAAACAGCAATAGGCAGGGATGTCGTTGCAACCCGCTTTGATAAGATGATGGGGGATTTACGATTTACCAGGTAGTCCACGGCTGCCGAGCATCCATCGGATCGATCTCTTCCAGGCAGGAGACTTCTCATGAGCAGCAAGCAAGTCGGCGTTGTTGGGG
>JANMQL010000063.1:0-3342 GCA_031370475.1 Hyphomicrobiales bacterium
GGCCATGGCGGCGATCCGCGAAGTGGGCCCGGCCGGCCATTTCCTCGGCACCCAGCACACGCTCGAGCATTTCGAGAGCGCCTTCTTCATGCCGAGCATCATGGACTTCAACGGTTTCGAGCAATGGCAGGCGGAGGGCTCGAAGGACCACGACACCCGCGGCCGCGACAAGGCCCGCGCCATGCTGGCGGCCTATGAGGAGCCGAAGCTCGAGGACGGCGTGGCCGAGGGCTTGCGCGATTTCATCGCCAGGCGGGAGAGCGAACTGCCGAACAATGTCAGCTGACACGCCGATCCCCTATGTGCAGCGCATCCGGACCTATTACCAGGCGCTCGGCTATGGCGCGCCCTATGAATGGGCGCATTTCACCGAGGTGCCGTTCAAGCCGCTGACGAAGCCGCTGGCGCAATGCCGGGTGACGCTGGTCACCACGGCGGCCCCCTACCAGCCGGACAAGGGCGACCAGGGACCCGGTGCTGCTTACAACGCGGCCGCCAAGTTCTATCAAGTCTATTCGGCCGATACCTCCGGCGACCACGACCTGCGCATCTCCCATCTCGCCATCGATCGCAAGCACACGACGGCGGAGGATCAGAACAGCTATTTCCCCCTTGCAGCCATGCACCGGAGCGTAGCGCGAGGCCGCGTCGGCGTCCTTGCCAGACACTTTCACGGCCTGCCCACCAATCGCAGCCAGCGCACCACCATTGCTGTCGATTGCGTCGATCTCGTTTCCCGCTGCAAGGCGGATGGAAGCGATGCCGCACTGCTGGTGCCGAATTGCCCGGTCTGTCACCAGAGCGTGGCGCTGGCGGCCCGCGCCCTCGAAGACAATGGCATCGCCACCGTCATCATGGGCTGCGCCAAGGACATCGTCGAACATGCCGGCGTGCCGCGTTTGCTGTTCAGCGATTTTCCGCTCGGCAATGCCGCCGGCAAGCCCAACGATCGCGTCTCGCAGGACGAGACGCTGGAACTTGCCCTTGCGCTTCTGGAGCAGGCGGCAAGTCCTCGCAGCACCGTGCAATCGCCGCGGACATGGTCCCAAAATCCGGACTGGAAGCTCGACTATTGCAACATTGAACGGTTGTCGCCGGCGGAACTCGCCGCCCGCCGGGCCGAGTTCGACACATCCAAGTCGCTGGCCAAATCGTTGCGCGGCGGGCAAGCGTCCTGACCTGGGTTCAGGCGCCGAGCTCCGCCAGCAGGCGGCGGGTGGCGGCATCGAAGCGGGCCATGCCGCCATGCGAGCGGGCCAGCATCATGGCGCCCTCCAGCGAGCCGATGAGGAATTGCGCCATGTCGGCGGGCGCGCCGCTGAAGCGGAGCGCACCTTGCCGCCGCCCTTCCTCCAGCGCCGCCGCAAGCCATTGATCGTTCCGGTCGAAATAGCGGTCGAGCGCCGACTGCATCGGCTTCGGCAGGGTAGCGAACTCCGCCGCGAGCATACCGCACATGCACATGCGATCGTCGCGCAACACGTCGGTATAAATCCGTACATAGGCCCTGATTTTTTCCGCCGCTCCGGCGCCGCTGCGGTCGATTTCGGCAAGCGCCTCCTCAACCCGTTTTTCGTAGCGTTCGATCAGGCCGACGCCGAGATCGGCCTTGGTGGTGAAGTGATAGTGCAGACTTGCCTTGGTGACGTGCAGGGCCTCGGCGATGTCGGCGTAGCTGAAGGCATTGAAGCCGCGCGTCTGAACCAGGCGCTGGGCGATGTCCAATATCTGTTGCGAGGTGTGCTTGCCGCTCACTTTTTGGTCCATGGGAATTGTCCTGCCGGCGCGGCATTCATCGATCCTTCCTCCTTACCGCGATTCTGCGATCATTTCTACTTATCAGTTGACAAGTTACCTATCAATAGGTAAGTGAAATATGTCGGTCTTGGTGTTGGGGCATTTGGTTTTCCGCAGGGCCGGCACGGCAAAGAGCTGCCCCGTCAGGCAGCCCATTCGAACAACCGGAGGAAATCATGACATCTGTAAACCCCACAATTGCGGGGCTGCGCCGTGCTGTCGAAACGCGCGACGCCAAGGCCCTGAAGTCGTTCTATTCGGGCGACGCGGTGATGACGATCATCGACACCGACAATCCGCCGAGCAAGCCCAGAACCCTCACGGGCGCCAAGGAAATCGGGGCGTTCCTGGACGATGTTTGCAGCCGCGACATGACCCATGCGCTGAACGACGGCGTGATCGACGGCAGCCACCTCGCCTATGTCGAGGCCTGCCGTTATCCCGATGGCACCCGGGTCGTCGCCTCGTGCACGGCGGAACTCGGCCCGCATGGCATCAAGCGCCAGACCGTCGTGCAGGCCTGGGACAGCTGAGTTCCTACCGAGACTCATCAAATAGGGAGAACGAACATGAAGAAACTTGTGATTCTGACTGCCGGTGTGTTGGCAATCAGCTTGCCTGCCACCCAGATCGCGCGCGCCGGCAGCGATGCCGACATGATCAAGAGTGCTGAATCGGCGGCGCCCGCCACGGTTGCCGCCGGTGCCGCCATCTATGCGGTTGGCGCCGACGGCCAGATCAAGACACTGCGCGAAGGCACCAACGGCTTCTGGTGCATGCCCGACAGTCCCGCCACGCCCGGACCCGACCCGATGTGCGGCGACGCCAATTCGATGGAGTGGGCGATGGCATGGATGGGCAAGAAGGATCCGCCGAAAGGCAAGATCGGCTTTATGTACATGCTGGCGGGTGGAACCGACGCCAGCAACACCGATCCCTATGCCGCCGCGCCCACCGCCGACAACAACTGGATCAGCACCGGACCGCATGTGATGGTGCTCAACGCCATGGACATGATGGCCGGCTATCCGGCGGATGCAAAACCCGACACGAGCAAGCCCTATGTCATGTGGCCGGGCACACCCTATGCGCATCTGATGATTCCGATCCGGTAGTCGTCCTCTGAAAGAAACCGGAGCGGCAGCACCCGCTCCGGTCATATGGCGCGATGATGAACCGGTCCGCGAAATCGATGGCGTTTGCCGCATTGCTGGCGGTGGATTGGCTTGCGGCCGGCGGCGCCGCCGCCCATCAATACCATGCCGGCGATCTTGAAATCGTGCATCCGGCGATCGTCGCTCCCCCGCCGCAGAGCGGTTGCACCTGCGCCCATCTCAAGATCGTCAATCACGGAAGCCAAACCGAATACTTCCTCGGCGCGCGCATCGGCGTGGCCGGCCGCACCGAGCTCATGCAATTCGCCGATTTCGGCCGCGAGACGAGTCTTCCGGAACGGGTCGTCATGGAGCCGGGCGCGACCCTCGATCTGCGCCACCATTCCTGGTGCCTGTTCTTGAGCGGCCTGAAATCGTCGCTCACGGCCGA
>JANMQL010000421.1:0-2847 GCA_031370475.1 Hyphomicrobiales bacterium
GCGGTCGAAGAACTCTTCCTGCGCGGAACGGTCACGTCGACCAATGAAGCCGTCGCCATGATTGACACCATCACCGCGGACGAAGTGCGGGCGGTTTTCGAACGGATGCTGCGCAACCGCCCGGCCTTGGCGATCACTGGCAAGCAAGCCACCGCCCAGGCCGCCAGGCGACTGGCCGCGACTCTGGTTGCCGCTTCGCTGGCCGCAGCCTAGGAGCCCGTCGGACTTGAGCATTCGCGAACGCTGATCGGCAGGCCGCGCGCGGTTTGAAGCGCGGGATTGGTGATTTTTTCGCTTGATGCGCGTGTGCATGCGCCTGGACCGTCCTGCGGGCCCTGTCTTTGGCTGACATCAGGCGATGTTCCGGGCGGATTTCCCCGTTTCATGCCGCCCTCAGCACATGCAGCCGCTTGATGTTCCACACTAGCGCGACCAGGGACCACTCGCCCTCGGCTTGGTCCAGGCCGCGCATGGACATCTGACGCCAGCCCATCACCTGCTTGACGATCCCGAACACCGGCTCCACGGTCTGCTTGCGCAATCCATACAGTGCTCGCCCCGCTTTGGTCTTGAGCCGGTGGGCCATCCTGACCACCGCATCGTCGCTCTCGGGTTCTGGGGCGTCCGGCGCAAAGCGCTCCAGCACCGGTAAATGGTGCGAATCGCGTCGCACAGCCAGCAAAGGCTCGATCTGGTTCGCATGGCAGTGCTGCACATTGGCATGGCTGCAGTAACCGGTGTCGGCCAACAGCGTGTTGACCTGTCCCAACGAGCCCGGCAGGGCGCCCAGTTCATCCAGTATCGGCAAGAGTTCGCGCTTGTCGTTGGGCGCCTGGCTCACATGGGTGGCGATGACCAGCATGGTGTCGGTGTCCACCGCCGCCTGGGCGTTGTAGCTTTGCTCAAAGCCCCCGCCTGAGACCGGCATGATGCGTGAGTCCGCATCCGTCAGACTGACCTGGTCACTGTCCTTGGGACCTGCCTGCGGCGGCTCGGGGTCCTTGCCGCGCGGCTTCTTGCCGGCATCGCGATGGGCCTGGCGGCGTTTGATCTTGGCCTGGTGCTCCTGCTGCTCGGCTTCGAATCGTTCGCGCGCTCGCTGCTCGATCTGGGCCTTGGCCGCATCGATGGCTTTGAGACGCTGCTCGCGCCGCGCGATCTCCGCGGGCACGTCCATGCCGTCAGGCACCGCGGCGCGATCAGCCTTCTCGCCCAAAGCCAGCAGGGTCTGCACTTCACCGCGCAACTGGGCTTCGATCTTGTTGGCGTGACCCCAGGACAGGGCCTTGTGCTTGCTGGCGTTGGCGTGCACCTTGGTGCCGTCCAGCGCGATGGTGCCCAGCTTCAGACATTTCATCTCGCGCGCCAGCATGAGCACTTGCACGAACAGGGACTTCACCTGCGGCAGGAAGCGCCGCCGGAAGGTGGCGATGGTGTCGTGGTCGGGGTGGGTGTTGGCCGCCACAAACCGGAAGGCCACCGAATCGTAGGTGGCGCGTTCGATCTTGCGCGAGCTGAACACGCCGCCGGCGTAGCCGTAAATCAGCAGCCCCAGCAGCACCGCCGGGTGATGAGCGTCTGAGCCGCGACCGGCGTATTGGCCCACCAGCTCGCTCAGATCGAGTTTGTCGATGACTTCAACCACGAAGCGGGCCAGGTGATCCTCGGGCAGCCATTCATCAACCGAGGGCGGCAGCAGATAGGCAGTGTCTCGGTCAACAGCAATGAAGCGGCTCATCGGGCAGGACTCCTTTGTTCTACTCCAGCAATTGTTGCGCCATACCCCGCTTCGCGAAAGGCGGGAAAGCCCGACAGGCTCCTAGGGACCACAACCTCTTGGATTCGGACTGCAATCCGCATAGAGTCGCGGTTGCTCCTGGGGGTCTCGATGGTTTTGCATGGTTCTTCGGTTTTCTCCGCACGGGACGTTTCCGTTTATGCATGGTCACGGCTATCTGCGTTTGAAAACGTAGCGCACACGGCCGCACACATCGAGCAATTGCATAACGCTCCAGCGAAGCAGAAGGCAAACGTTCGTCGGCAAGCCGAACAGATCAAATACTGCCTGCTTCAAGCGCGCGAGTACTCCGTAGCCGCCAAAGCCGTGTCGTTAGCCACGCGTCCAGTTCTCCTTTACTACAGCGCCATGTCATTAGCGCTATGCGAGGTTCTCCTAAAGCAGGACGGAAACCATCGGTTAGAAAAGCTCAGAGAGAAACATGGTTGCCACGGTCTGACGCTAGCGTTTGCAGCTATCCCCGAACCTGAATCAACCCTATCCATTGCTGCCGCCTCGTTGGTGGCGAAGCCACAGTTCAATACAGCGGGCGCGGCAGTCGGTACTTTCGAGGTGTGGCGCAAGGGCGCTACTGAATACCCTGTTGGCGGGGACATAGAAGAGGTTCACGGCACGGCCAGCACAAAGGGGTACGCCATGCTCATGGAACCAGACCCGACGCAACACGGCGTACTACGGGGTAGCGTCAATTTGCTCCAGTGTTTGCAGAATCTGCCTTTTATGAGCGATGTTCTAAAGCGCTTTGGTGTTCGCTTGAACATGGTGCGTGCAACGGCTTCAAAGCTCATAAAGGGTGACAAGAGCGTTGTCAGCACCTTTATCGTGCATCCGACGCGGCCAGAATTATTGGACTTATTCTTAGGGCACGTTCGCTGTCCAGCCGGGGAGATTAATTTTCTGGAATTTCGAGAAATGCCAGGCGGGATCATCATCGAGCATGCCGATTCCGGAAGTATGTCGATGCCGCCGGGGGGCTGTCTGAATTTTTGTGTTCGAGGCGCCAGAAGACTTTTCCACGGTGGCGGTCGGCGCTTGCGACGAACCGACCG
>JANMQL010000106.1:0-2809 GCA_031370475.1 Hyphomicrobiales bacterium
CCGTTGGTCACCTGCGGCATGATCGACGAATCGGCGACGCGCAGCGCCTCGATGCCGATCACCTTGCATTCGTGATCGACGACGGCGGCCTTGTCGGAGGCAGCGCCCATCTTGCAGGTGCCGCAAGGGTGATAGGCGCTCTCGCAATGCTGGCGGATGAAGGCGTCGATCTGTTCGTCGGTCTCGACCTCCTTGCCCGGCTGGATTTCCGGACCGGCATATTTCTGCATGGCCGGCTGGCGGAAAATTTCCCGCGTCAACCGGATGCAAGCGCGAAATTCCTCCCAGTCGTCGGGGTGCGACATGTAATTGAACAGGATGCGCGGCGGCGCCTTCGGATCGTTGCTCCGCACCCGGACGAAGCCCCGCGACTTGGTGCGCATCGGTCCGACATGAGCCTGGAAGCCGTGATTGGGGAAGGCGGCGCGGCCGTCATAGCGCATGGCGGCGGGCAGGAAGTGATACTGGATATCGGGATACTCGATGCCGGCCCTGGAGCGGATGAAACCGCAGGATTCGAAATGATTGGTGGCGCCGAGTCCGGTGCCGAACAGCAGCCATTCCAGCCCGATCAGGCCCTTGGAAACGAGATTGAGCTTGGAGTAGAGGGTCACCGGCTCCTTCGACATGAGCTGGAAATAGACTTCCAGATGGTCGTGCAGGTTTTCGCCGACGCCGGACAGCGCATGGGCGACTTCGATGCCGGCGGCCTTGAGCGTCTCCGGCGCGCCGATGCCGGACAATTGCAGGAGCTTCGGCGAATTGATGCTGGAGGCGGCGACAATGACTTCGCGCCGGGCCCTCGCCGTCATCACTTCGCCGGCTACGTCATACTCGACGCCCACGGCGCGCTTGCCATCCAAAAGGATGCGGCGGGCGAAGGCGTAGGTCACCAGCTTGACGTTGCCGCGTTTCATAGCTGGGCGCAGATAGGCGTTGGCGGCCGACCAGCGCACGCCGCGATGCACCGTCATCTCCATGGCGCCGAAGCCTTCCTGCTGGCGGCCGTTATAGTCCTGGGTAACGGGATAACCGGCCTGGCGGCCGGCCTCGATAAAGGCCTGGTACAGCGGATTGCGGCGCGGGCCGCGCTTGACATGCATGGGGCCGGACGTGCCGCGCCAGCCTTCCTCGCCGCCGTGGGAATGTTCCATGCGCTTAAAATAGGGCTGCACATGGCGGAAGCCCCAGCCCGTGGCGCCCATTTCTTCCCAAGTGTCGAAGTCGCGGGCGTGGCCCCGCACATAGACCATGCCGTTGATCGAGGAGGAGCCGCCCACCACCTTGCCGCGCGGTGTCGCCAGGCGGCGGCCGTCCAGATGCGGCTCGGGCTCGGTCTCGAAACCCCAGTTATAAAGGTTCATGTTCATGGGATAGGAGAGCGCCGAGGGCATCTGGATGAAGGGGCCCCAATCGCTGCCGCCATATTCCAGCACCAGCACCGAGTTCTTGCCGTCCTCCGACAGGCGGTCGGCCATGACGCAGCCGGCGGAGCCCGCGCCGACGATGATAAAATCGAAGGTCTCCGGCGCCGTCATCGCGGCCTCGGTCCCGGATCGGCCAGGCTTTCAAGCTCGCGGATACGGGCCTGGGTCTGCGGCCAGCGGGCGTTGACCGTGGCGGCGATCAGCGCCTCGGCGACAAAGAGGGGAACGATGTTCGAATCCCAGCTCGACGGGGCTTCGATGCGGAGGGTGAGGGAATGCACGGCAAACCTCGCGATTGGGCTGATCCACTGGTCGGTAATCAACACGATCCGGGCGCCGCGCTCTCTGGCGGAAGCGGCAAATTCGAGCATGCGGGCGTCATATCGGCGGATATCGAAGACGACGAGCACGTCGCCCCGGCCGATATCGAGAAGCTGCTGCGGCCAAATGGCGGGCGCCATCGGCAGAAGTGCGATGCCGGGCCTGGCCATGTTGAGGTGAGTGAAAAGATAGGTGGCGAGCGCATGGGTGATGCGGCCGCCGATCAGGTGGATGCGGTTGGCGCGATCGGCGAGCAGCGCCGCAACGGCATCGAAACTGCGATGGTCCATCAGCTTCAGGGAGCCGCTCAGGTTTTCCATGGCGGCGGTGGCGAAGCGGTTGAGAATATGGGTGTCGGGTGCCTCCGCACTCCAGCGGTCGTGCTTGGCGATGGGGTTCTGCAACCTCGCGGAAAGCTCGGCGCGGAGCGCCTCCTGAAAGGCGGGAAAGCCGGTGAAACCCAGTTTCTTGGCGAGCCGCAAGACACTCGGCGTGCTGACCCCGGCCTGGCGGGCGAATTCGGTCATGCTGGAAAGCCCGGCCACCGGATAATCGGCGAACAGCGCCGCCATCAGCTTGCGCTCGGCGGCGGTCAGCTCCGCCGTCTTGAGCCGCAATTTTTCAGCGATCGTTGTGCGCGGCGTCGCCCGCATGGCTATCCCCAGCTCTTCCGGATCACTGTAACGAATTTGACAGAAGAAGGCTAATCTGAAATTATCGTTTCAAAGACGGGGCAGGGCGCAATGGCGGCTTTCCTTCTGGAAGGCGAGGACGATCCGGTCGTGCTGGTGAACGAAGCCGGACGCTCGCCCTATGTGCTGGTCTGTGAGCATGCCGGCAACCGCATGCCGCGCAAGCTCGGTAATCTCGGCCTCGCGGAAGCCGAACTCACCCGCCACATCGCCTGGGACATCGGCGCGGAAGGCGTGGCCCGGCTGCTCTCGCGGCTCATCGATGCGCCGCTCGTGCTGCAGCGCTATTCGCGCCTCGTCTATGACTGCAACCGGCCGCCGGAATCGCCCGGCGCCATGCCGGGGTTAAGCGAAACGACGCGCATTCCC
>JANMQL010000132.1:0-10162 GCA_031370475.1 Hyphomicrobiales bacterium
CCGGCGACACCGGCGCGGTGAGCAATTTCGAGCGCCTCACCAAGCAGTCGATCGAAAACGAGTCGGGCGACAATTAATCGCTTCGCCGATTTGCAATAAAGGCCGGGCTTAACGCCCGGCCTTTATCATTGCGGCAGGCGCCAGTCCGGTGACAATGCCCAGTCCGGCAAGGATGACGACGCCGCCGGCGATCTGGGCGGGCGCGACCGTCTCGCCCAGGACCAGGAAGGCCGAGACGATGCCGAACACCGGCATCAGCAGCACGAAGGGCGCCACTTCATCCATGCGGCATTGGCGGAGCAGCGCATACCAGGCGGCATAGGCGGCGTAGAAACCGATGACGCCGACAAAGAGCAGCGCCGCCCATTGGGTAAGGCTTGCCGTTTGCAATGCGGCGATCTGCCCGCTCTCGAACAGAATCGTGGCCAGCAGCAATTGCGGAACCGCGGCGATGGCGCTGGCGCGGAGAAAGCGCAGGCCGTCATCGCGGCCGAGCTTGCGAGCCAGCACCTGGCCGAGAGCCCAGGCGAATGCTCCCGCGATGATCAACGCCACGGGTAGGAGCGGCGGGGTTTCCTCCGGCAGGCCGATCACCATGGCAACACCGGCAATGGCGATGAGTGTGCCGATGGATTTGCGCAGGCCGAGCATCTCGCCGCCCACCAGCCAGCCGAGGATCACCGCCATGGGAACCTGGATCTGCAACACCAGATTGGCGGTGGCGGCGGTAAGGCCCTTGAGGCCGGCGAAAATCAGGGCGCCCTGGATGGTGACGGCCAACGATGAAATCAGCAGCATCCGGGCCCATGGGGTCTCGATGCGAGTGCGGTCGCGCAGCGTGAGCCAGATGGCGATGGCGCCATAGACCATCAGCATCAGGAACAGGGGCGGAAACTGGGCGACGGCGGGCTTGGCGATGGTGAAGCCCACGCCCCAGCAGGCGGGCGGCACCAGGGCCAAGAGAATCTGGCGGGGAGTCATCGGCGGCTCATAGGCCCAAGGAGCGGTGGGCGGCAATAATGTTCTTGATTTGTTCTAACAAACATGCAAGATTTGTCGCATGCCCACGCTTATCGACAGACGCCAATCAATTGGCTTCGATCCGGCCTTGCTGGGCGCCGGGCGCTATACGGCGCTGGCGCCGCAGATGCGCGGGCGGGGCGCTCGCAACAACCAATCGGGCCGCTATGAGCGGCAGGCGCGGGCGCTATTCGATGACGGCTGGGAGGCGCTGGAGGATCTGCCGAGTCTCAAGACCGTGGTCTTTCTCGAAACACCGAAGACGATCATCACCCGCAACCAGTCGCCCGATATTTCCTTCGACCGCTCGATCAATCCCTATCGCGGCTGCGAGCATGGCTGTTCCTACTGCTATGCCAGGCCCACCCATGCCTATATGGGCCTGTCGCCCGGCCTCGATTTCGAAAGCAAGCTGTTCGCCAAGACCAATGCGGCGGAATTGCTGCGGGCCGAGCTTTCGGCGCCGGGCTACACGCCGCGGTTGATTGCGCTCGGCGCCAATACGGACCCCTATCAGCCGATCGAGCGCGACTACCGGATCACCCGCCAGGTGCTGGAGGTGCTTTCCGAGTTCAACCATCCGGTCGGCATCGTCACCAAATCGGCGCTGGTCACGCGCGATGTCGATATCTTGAAACCCATGGCGGAGCGCGGCCTGGTCAAGGTGGCGATCTCGATCACCACGCTGGATGCGAGGCTGGCGAGAGCCATGGAGCCGCGTGCGGCGACCCCCGCCAAGCGGCTGGCGGCGCTGGAGGCGCTATCCGCCGCCGGCATTCCGACCGTCGTCATGGTGGCGCCGGTCATTCCGGCGGTCAATGACAGCGAGATCGAGACGATCCTGACCCGGGCTCAGGCCGCCGGCGCCCGTGAAGCCGGCTATGTAATGCTGCGCCTGCCCCTGGAGGTGAAGGAGATTTTCCGCGAGTGGCTGGCGAGCGAGATGCCGGACCGCGCCGCCCGGGTGATGTCGCTGGTCAAATCGGTGCGCGACGGCAAGGCGAACGATGCCAGTTTCGGCCGCCGCATGACCGGCAGCGGCCCCTATGCCTGGACCATCGGCCGGCGGTTCGAGATGGCCTGCCGGAGGCTTGGCCTCAATGGCGCGCGGGTGAAGCTTGCGACCGAATTGTTTCGCAGGCCGCCGCAGCCCGGCGAGCAGTTGACGCTGATCTGAGCCCGTGGCCCTTATGGGCCATGGCGCCAAGCGATTCTGCCGCACCGGATTTTTCCTTTGAGCGCGCCGCGTGGAAGCGCGGGCTGTCGCCGGTGTGCGGCATCGACGAGGCGGGCCGGGGGCCGTGGGCGGGACCGGTGGTGGCGGCGGCCGTCATTCTGGATCCGGACCATATCCCGGAAGGCATCGACGATTCAAAGAAGCTCACTCCGGCGCGGCGCGAGGCGCTTTTCGCCGCAATCGGCAGAAGCGCCGCCATCGGCATCGGCATCGCCGATGTTACCCGCATCGACCGCGACAACATCCTCGCCGCCACCCTGTGGGCGATGGGCCAGGCGGTGCGGAAACTCACCACTCGCCCCGCCCTGGCCCTGGTCGACGGCAATCGGGCGCCGCGGCTTGCCTGCGAGGCCCAAACCATCGTGGCCGGCGACGGACGCTCGCTCTCGATCGCCGCGGCATCGATCGTCGCCAAGGTGACCCGCGATCGGATCATGGCGGCGCTCGATGGCGAATGTCCCGGCTACGGCTTCGCCCGCCACAAGGGCTATGGCACGGAACTGCATCGGCAGGCTTTGGTGCGGCTCGGCCCCTCGCCGCAACACCGGCGGAGTTTCGCGCCCATTCGCGAGGCCCTTTCGCGCATCGTCTGATCGCCAAACCGCAGGGCGATCTGCAGTTGAGGTGAACAGCCCCTCCCTCACTTCCGTCATCCCGGCGAAAGCCGGGACCCCCTGAGCCTTATCCGCCTCCATAATGCTCCCGGAGAGCGCTCAATGGGTCCCGGCTTTCGCCGGGATGACGTCTGTTGAGGTCGACCTCACCCCTGGGCCGAAGGCACTCGCATCTTGCGAACGAACGCCGGCCCGTTAACCAATCCCAGCGAATTCGATTCACGCCGAGTCCGCCAGGACTCATGATGGCGATTCAGAGTCCAGGTGAGTTGCGTTCGGGGTTGGTGACATGGGGTTTGAAACCCGGCCGGATATAAGGCCGCTGCACAATCGTATTTTGGTTGGCGATTGCCTGCAAGAGCTGCGGAAGATTCCGGCGGGCTCGGTCGATCTCGTCTTCGCCGATCCGCCCTACAATCTCCAGCTCGCCGGCGATCTCACCCGCCCCGACCAGAGCAAGGTCGACGCCGTCGACGATCACTGGGACAAGTTCGGCAGCTTCGCCGAATACGACGCCTTCAGCCGCGCCTGGCTGGCCGAATGCCGCCGGGCGCTGAAGCCCAACGGCGCGCTCTGGGTGATTGGCTCCTATCACAATATCTTCCGGGTCGGCTCGATCCTGCAGGACCAGGGCTACTGGATTCTCAACGACGTCATCTGGCGCAAGGTGAACCCGATGCCGAATTTCCGCGGGCGGCGCTTCACCAATGCCCATGAGACGCTGATCTGGGCAGCGAAAAGTGCGGCGAGCAAATACACCTTCCACTACGAAGCGATGAAGATTTTCAACGACGATTTGCAGATGCGCTCCGACTGGACGCTGCCCTTGTGCACCGGGGCCGAGCGGCTCAAGAACAGCGAGGGCGACAAATTGCATCCCACACAGAAACCTGAATCCCTGCTGCACCGCGTGCTGCTCTCTTCCACCAATGCGGGCGATCTGGTGCTCGATCCTTTCTTCGGAACCGGCACGACGGGGGCCGCCGCCAAGCAGCTCGGCCGCGCCTTCATCGGCATCGAGCGCGAGGAAAATTATGCCGCCGCCGCCCAGGCCCGCATCGATGCCACCGACGAGCTGCCCGCCGAGGCGCTGAAAGTGACGACGGCAAAACGGGCGGAAACCCGCATTCCCTTTGGCTCGCTCATTGAGCGCGGATTGGTGAAGGCGGGCGACACGCTCTACGATCCGGCCGAGCGGGTGGCGGCGCGGGTCAGGGCCGACGGCTCGATCGCCTGCCGCGATGCGTCGGGCTCGATCCACAAGATCGGCGCCCATGTGCAAGGGGCGGAAGCCTGCAACGGCTGGACCTTCTGGCATGTGCGCAAGGGTGCTAATCTGGTGCCGATCGACGTGCTGCGCCAGCAATTGCGGACCGAGATGACACCCACGGCATGAAAGCCCGGCAGCAAACATCGTTTCTCTTCGATCTCGACGGCACCCTGGTCGACAGCGTCTACGATCATGTGCTGGCCTGGCACGATGCCTTGCAGGAAGAAGGCATCGAGGTTTCGGTGTGGCGGCTGCACCGCCGGATCGGCATGTCGGGTGGACTGTTCACCAAGGCGCTGGCGCGGGAAACCGGGCTCGATCTTTCCGAGGAACGGATCGCCCATCTGCGGCAGCTCCATGCCAAACATTACAACAGCCGGTCGATGCGCACGCGGCCCCTGCCCGGCGCCAAGGAGCTCCTGGCCTATCTCACCGCCAACCAAATTCCCTGGGCCATCGCCACATCGGGGCGCATGGCGACGGCGGGGCCGGTTCTGGAAATTCTCGGCGTCGATCCCGCCAAGGTGCCGGTCGTGACCCGCGATCAGGTGCGCTATGCCAAGCCCGATCCCGATCTCTTCCTCGCCGCCGCCGAGAAGCTCGGCGTCGCCATCGAAACCGCCTGCGTCATCGGCGATGCGATCTGGGACATGCTGGCAGCGCGCCGCGCCCGGGCGCTCGGCATCGGGCTCTTGTCGGGCGGCTATGGCACGGAGGAACTGGAACGCTCCGGCGCCTACCGCGTCTATGAGGACCCGGCCGATCTGCTGGCCCATATCGACGAGGTCGGCGGGCGGCGCTAGCCCAAAGCCAGCGCCACAATTTTGCGCATGAGGGTGGGGAGCGCCTCGGCGGCAAGGTTCTCGGGCTGTACCCAGCGGTAGTTGCCGTCCATCAATAATTCTCCGGTCGGAATCGATTCGGATTTCAGCACCACGAGTTCGAGATGGAAGTGGGTGAAGGTGTGCTCGACCTTGCCGAAAAGCTTGCGCCAGGCAGCGGCGACAGGTGCCGCGGTTTCGGGATGGCGCGGCAAGCGTGACGTCCACTGCGTCGAGGGAATTTCCATCATGCCGCCGAGCAGGCCCCGGTCGGGGCGGCGGCGCAGCAGCACGGCGCCATCGCCGCGCTCGATCCAGAAGGCCACGCCCTTGCGGGTGGGGACCGGCCGTTTGGCGGCTTTGCGCGGCAGGGTTCCGGCCAGGCCTTTCTTGCGGCCGGCGCAATCCTCCGTCCACGGACAAAGATGGCAGGAGGGCCGGCGCGGCGTGCAGATCGTGGCGCCCAGGTCCATCAGCGCCTGGGCAAAATCGCCGGGCCGGGCTTGCGGTACCAGTGCCTGGGCAAGGGCGTAGATTTCCGGCTTCGCCGCCGGCAGGGGCGTTTCAATAGCATAGAGCCGGCCGATCACCCGCTCGGCATTGCCATCGACCGCCGCATGGGGCCGGCCGAAAGCAATGGCGGCAATCGCCGCCGCCGTATAGGGGCCGATGCCGGGAAGGGCGCGCAGGCCCGCCTCCGTGTCGGGGAAGCGCCCGCCGAATTCCGCCACCACCTGGCGGGCGCAGGCATGGAGATTGCGGGCCCTTGCATAATAGCCGAGCCCGGCCCAGGCCTTGAGAACATCGTCGAGGGGAGCGGCGGCAAGGGCCTGGATGTCCGGCCAAAGGCCGAGAAATTTGGCATAATAGCCACGCACCGCCGCCACTGTTGTCTGCTGCAGCATGATTTCCGACAACCAGACGCCATAGGGGTCGGCGGCGGCACCCGGCTTTGCCCGCCATGGCAGGTCGCGGGCCTGCCTGGCATACCAGGCGAGCAGGCTCAGGCTGAGCTTTTCACGGTGCCCTTGTTTGGCCATGGTGGGTGGGCAATTATCGATTCACGTTGGACGGCCATTAGACCTGCGATGCACACACTCGACAAGCAATTCCGCGAACTTACCAAGGCGGCCTTCGCCCGCTACGGTTTCGCCCAGATGGACCTGACGGCGCGCTGGCCGGAGATCGTCGGCGAGCGCCTCAGCCGCCATTGCCGGCCGGAGCGAATCAAGTGGCCGCGCGGGGCGGCCGAAACGGCACAGAAACTGGGCGGCACGCTGGTCATAAGGGCAGCACCTGGACGCGGCCTCGAATTGCAGCACGAAACGCCGTACATCGTCGAGCGTATCAACCGCTTCCATGGCTATGGCGCCATCGCCGCCGTCAAGATCGTGCAGGATTCGCAATGGGCGGAAAGCCCCGCGGCACCGCCCGTCCGGCCGCTCGATGCGGCGGCGGAGCGGACGCTGAACGACCGGCTTTCGTCGGTAGCCGATCCCGCGCTCAAGGCGGCACTCGCAAGACTGGGCGCCGGCGCCCTGGGCCGCCGGCCGGGTTCTCCACAGAGCAAATAATCCATTGGTTTCAAACCCCAACATCTAGTAGGTAGGCACCATGATGAGACTAAATCGACGCAATATGCTGGTTGGCGGCGGCGCCCTCGCCGGGCTCGGACTGGCCGGTACGCCGGCCTTGGCGATCGATCTCGAGGCGCTCAACAAGGCGCCGGCGCTGGGCGAAATGGCCATGGGGCCGGAGGATGCCAAGGTCACGGTGATCGAATATGCCTCGGCCACCTGCCCGCATTGCGCAGCTTTCTACAAGGACACATTCGGAGCGCTGAAAAGCGAATATATCGACACCGGCAAGATCCGCTTCCTGTTCCGCGAATATCCGCACAACGACGCGGCACTTGCCGCCTTCATGCTGGCGCGCTGCGCCCCCAAGGAAAAATATTTCGCCCTCATGGACATCTTCTTCACCACTCAGCCGCAATGGACCCAGTCGCCGCGCGAGGGGCTGCTCAATATCGCCAAGCAGACGGGCTTCAGCGAGGAGAGCTTCAACAAGTGTCTCTCCGACGAGGCGCTGGCCAAGAGCATTATCGAAGGCCGCACGATCGCGGAAGGCTTCGGCGTGACCGGCATTCCGACCTTCTTCATCAACGGCGAGGTGCTGAACGGCGAACAGAAGATCGAGGATCTGCGCAAGATCATCGATCCGCTGCTGGGCTGAGCGGCACGGCGCGGGAATTGGGGGAACGATGAAATTCACGCGGCTCAGGCTTTCGGGATTCAAGTCCTTCGTCGAGCCGGTGGACTTGCATATCGAGCCGGGCCTCACCGGCGTGGTCGGCCCGAACGGCTGCGGCAAGTCCAATCTCCTGGAAGCGCTGCGCTGGGTGATGGGCGAGAGCTCCTACAAGTCGATGCGCGGCTCGGGCATGGACGACGTCATCTTCTCCGGCACCACGCAGCGGCCGTCGCGCAACATGGCGGAAGTCGTGGTGACTCTGGCCAATGACGACCGCACCGCACCCGCCCAATATAACGACAGCGAGGTTCTCGAAATCGTCCGGCGCATCGAGCGCGAGGCGGGCTCGGCCTATCGCATCAACGGCCGGGACGTCAGGGCGCGGGACGTGCAATTGCTATTCGCCGATGTCTCGACGGGGGCCCGCTCGCCCGCCCTGGTGCGCCAGGGGCAGATCGCCGAAATCATCAATGCCAAGCCGCAGGCGCGACGGCTTATTCTCGAAGAGGCGGCCGGCATCACCGGCCTGCATACGCGCCGCCACGAGGCGGAACTGAAACTCAAGGCGGCCGAAGCCAATCTGGCGCGCATCGACGATGTCGCCGCCCAGATCGAAACCCAGCTCAACAGCCTGAAGCGCCAGGCGCGGCAGGCCCAGAAATATAAGCAGATTTCCGCCGAAATCCGCAAGCTCGAGGCGGCCGGACTTTATGCCGACTGGAAAGACGCGGCGGAAACGGCGGCCCATGACCGCGGCCTGCTCGAAGCTGCGACAAGGCTTCTCGCCGAGCATACGCGAGCGGCCTCGCAGGCGCTGCGCCAGCGCGACGAACTGGGCGAAAGGCTGCCGGGCTTGCGCGAACAGGAGACGATACGCGCCGCGGTCTTGCAGCGGATGAATGTGGAGCGCAATGCGCTCGACGAAGAAGAGCGCCGCGCCGAAGCCCGCGGACGCGAACTCGAGCAGCGCCAAACCCAGATCGGCGCCGATCTTTCGCGCCAGCAGGAACAGCTTACCGATACCGGGCAGGCGATCTCGCGGCTGGACGAAGAAGATGCCGGCCTCAAGCGGGCGGTGGCGGGCGACGGCGAGCGGCGCAGCGAAGCCGCGCTGGCGCTGCAGCAGGCGGCGGACGCCCTGGCGGGTTCGCAGGAGGCGGCGGACCAGGCCAATTCCAGGCTTTCGGAGTTGACCGCAAGGCGCAATGCGCTGGCGCGGAGCATTGAGGAACAGAAATCCCGCATCGCCAAACTGCAACGTGAGGCGGAAGAGACCGAAGCGAAATACCGGGCATTGTTGGCCGCCGCCGGGCCGGGTGAGGATGGCGCAAGGCTGGCGGCGGCCGTCGAAACGGCCGCCGGCGTGGCCGCTGCCGCCGAGGCGGCGTCGAACGAGGCGGAGGCGGCGGTGCGCGCCGCGCGCCAGGCCGAGCAGGATGCCCGCCAGGCCCACGACGAGGTGCGGCGCGGCGCCGACCGGCTGCAGACGGAAGTCCGTACGCTGACGAATTTGCTGAAGACCGGCGGCGGCGATTTGTGGCCGGCGCTGATCGACGCGGTCAAGGTGGCGGCGGGCTATGAGGCAGCACTCGGCGCGGCGCTGGGCGAGGATATCGACGCTTCCGCCGACGAGGCGGCGCCGGTGCATTGGCGGGGACTGCTGCCGCTCGATCACATGGCGCCGCTGCCCGATGGCGCCGAGGATCTTGGCAAATTCGTCGGGGCGCCGCCGGCGCTGGCCCGCAAGCTCGCCCATATCGGCGTGGTAACGCGGGCGCTGGGTCAATCCCTGCAGCCGCAGCTTCAGCCGGGCCAGAGGCTGGTTTCACGCGAGGGCGATTTGTGGCGCTGGGACGGCTTCACCGCCGCGGCGGAAGCGCCGAGTGCCGCCGCCAAGCGGCTGGCCGAGCGCAACCGTCTCGCCTCGCTGGAAATCGAGATGCGGGATGCGATCGGCGTTGCCGACGCAGCGAAAGAGGCATTCGAAGCGGCGCGCCAATCGCTCGAAACGACGCTTAGGGCGGAACGCGACAAGCGCGAGGCCTGGCGGGCGGCCACGTCGGCGGTCGAATTCGCCCGGCGCGCGCTGAGCAACCATGAGCGCCAGACGGCGGAGCGCCTGGCCCAGACGAGTGCCCTCGACGAGGCACGGCGGCGCATCGCCCAGAGCCTGGCCGAGGCCAACACGCAACATTCGGCAATTTCCGCCGAAGCGGCGGCACTGCCCGCCCTCGACGGACTGCACATCGAACTTGGGCGATTGCGCGGCGTGGTCGAGCGCGACCGGGCCGCCTATGGCGAGGCCCGCGCCCGCCATGACGGGATCGAGCGCGAGGCCCAGGCGCGGGCCGAGCGCATCAAGGCCATTGCCGGGGAACACGACCAATGGCGCGAGCGCGCCAAGCGGGCCCGCGAACAGGCCGAGGCGCTGGTGGCCCGCGGGCTCGAAACCCGCGCCGCCATCGCCGAACTGGCTCTGCTGCCGCGGCAACTGGCGGAGCGCCGCTCCAAGCTGATGAACCTGCTCGGCGAAGCGGAGGCGGCGCGCAAGACCGCCGCCGACGCGCTGGCCACGGCCGAGAACGACGTGCGCGCCGCCGACCAGCATTTGCGCGGGCTTCAGGAGCAAATGGCTTCCAGCCGCGAGGACCATGCCAGGCTCGAAGCCAAGCTCGAGGCGGCCGAGGACCGGCATCGGGCCTGCGAGAGGCGGATCGCCGAAACCCTGCAATGCGCGCCCGGCGAACTCCTCGGCGCGGCGGGTCTCGATGCCGCGAAGATTCCGCCCGCCGGCGAGATCGAGCGCAAGCTGCTCGGCCTTCGCGACGACCGCGAACGCCTCGGCGGCGTCAATCTCAGGGCCGAGGAAGAGGCCGAGGCGGTGGCCAAGCAGCTCGGCGAACTGATCAAGGAGCGCGACGATCTGGCCCAAGCGATCGGCAAGCTG
>JANMQL010000145.1:0-10375 GCA_031370475.1 Hyphomicrobiales bacterium
CTCGGGGCTCCCCCATATCGGCACCTTCGGCGAAGTGGCGCGCACCGCCATGGTGCGCCGCGCCTTCGAAACACTCAGCGATCTGCCCACCAGGCTCCTGTGCTTCTCCGACGACATGGACGGCTTGCGCAAGGTTCCCGACAACATCCCCAACAGGGAGATGGTGCACAAGCATTTGGGCCGCCAGCTCACCAAAATTCCCGATCCCTTCGGCAAATACGAGAGCTTCGGCCATCACAACAACGCCATGCTCCGCCGCTTCCTCGATCAGTTCGGCTTCCAGTACGAATTCGCCAGCTCGACCGACTATTACACGAGTGGCAAGTTCGACGCAGCACTGCTGCGCGTCCTCGAGCGCTACGATGCCGTCATGGAGATCATGCTGCCGTCCTTGCGCGAGGAACGCTCGCAGACCTATTCGCCCTTCCTGCCGGTGCATCCGGACTCCGGTGTCGTCATGCAGGTGCCGATCGAGGCAAGGAAGCTCGATGCCGGGACCATCGTCTGGCGCGATCCCGCATCCGGCAAGACTTATGAAACGCCGGTCACCGGCGGCCGCTGCAAGCTGCAATGGAAGCCCGACTGGGGCATGCGCTGGTATGCGCTCGGCGTCGATTATGAAATGGCCGGCAAGGATTTGATCGACTCGGTCAAGCTGTCGAGCCAGATCTGCAAGGCGCTGGGAGCCGAGCCGCCGGAAGGCTTCAATTACGAGCTCTTCCTCGACGACAAGGGCCAGAAGATTTCCAAATCCAAGGGCAACGGACTCACCATCGACGAATGGCTCACCTATGCCGATCCGCAATCGCTGTCGCTCTTCATGTACAATCGCCCGCGCGAGGCCAAGAAGCTTTATTTCGACGTGATCCCGCGCGCCGTCGACGAATATGCCCAGTTCCAGCAGGCCTATGGGCGCCAGGAATTGAAGGACCGGCTGGTAAATCCGCTCTGGCACATCCATGGCGGCAATCCGCCGCCGCCGGAGGAAGGCGCGGTGTCGTTTTCTCTGCTGCTCAATCTTGTGGCGGTCGCCAACACCGAGGACAAGTCCGTGCTCTGGGCGTTCCTCAAGCGCCATGCGCCGGCGCTTGATCCCGCCACCCATCCCCGCCTCGATGCCCTGGTCGGCTACGCGATCCGTTACTTCGCCGATTTCGTCAAGCCGAAAAAGCGATATCGTCCGCCCACGGAGGATGAGCGCCGGGCACTGGAGGATTTGTCGGCGGCGCTGGCCGCGCTTCCCGAGGGCTCTTCGCCCGAGGCGATCCAGCAGAAGGTCTACGACGTGGGCCGCCGCGATCCCTACAAGACCGTGCAGAAGGACGGCTCCGCCGGCGTCGGCCAGGCCTGGTTCAACATGCTCTATCAGGTTCTGCTCGGCGAGGAGCGCGGCCCCCGCTTCGGCTCCTTCGCCGCCCTCTACGGGCTTGCCGAGACGCGGGCGCTGATCGCCAAGGCGCTGGCGGGGGAGTTGCGTTAACCTCCATCCTCACCCTGAGGTGCTCGATGCGCAGCATCGAGCCTCGAAGGGCCTCTCTCCGCCGTCACGCGTGGCCATGCTTCGAGGCTCGCGCTTCGCGCGCGCACCTCAGCATGAGGATATGCGATTTACTGGCTCGCCCAGATGATCCGCGCCATCCAGTCGACATCCTTCATGTCGAGCGTCTTCGGCGCGTGGTCGGGGTTGATCGAGGCGAGTTCGACGGTCTTGGCCGTCTGGCGCTGCATGACCTTGGCCATCACCTGGCCGTCCACGGTCTTGACCACGACCCGGTCGCCCTTGCGGACGGTGGCCGACGGCGAGACCACGATGGTGTCGCCCTCGCGGTAGACCGGTTCCATCGAGTCGCCGGAAATTTCCAGTGCATAGGCGTTCTGGTCGGTGACACCGGGCACGTCGATCTCTTCCCAGCCCGCTCCCGCCGGAAAACCCGAATCGTCGAAGAAGCCGCCTTTGCCCGCTTGCGCGAGGCCGAGCAGCGGAATCTGCTTGCGCCGCGGCGGCTGGCCCTTGCGCCCGGTCAGCAGGTCGCTGAATTCTTCGACCGAGGCGCCCGATGCGCCCAGCACCCGGGCGATGCTTTCGGTCGTCGGCCAGCGCGGCCGCCCGTCGGGCCCGTGGCGTTTCGACGGATTGAACGAGGTGGGATCGAGCCCGGATTTCTTGGCCAGCCCCGAAGCCGAGAAGCCGTAGCGCTCGGCGATCGTGTCGATGGCGGCCCAGACCTGTTTATGGCTGAACATGATTTGCCTCTCCTTGCCGCATAGTTTTCACAATATCTAGGAACCAATACCTTAATTGCCATGGATTGTCCATACTTGTGTTGGTCACTATGGTGCCCGCCCATGACGATCCTCTACAAAATATGTGCCGCCGCGGAATGGTCGGCCGCCGCCACCACCGGCGTCTTCGCCGGTTCGGCGGCCGACCGCCGCGATGGTTTCATCCATCTCTCCGCCGCCCATCAGCTCCGCGCCACGGCCGCGAAGCATTTTGCCGGGCGCGGCGATCTGGTTCTGGTGGCCTTTGAGGAAGCCGTGCTGGCCCCGGTGAAATGGGAAGTGTCGCGGGGCGGCGATCTTTTTCCGCATGTCTACGGCACCCTTCCGACGGCCTCGGCCAGTTGGGTGAAACCGCTGCCTCTCGCCAACGGCCTTCACATATTTCCCGGCGGCATCGGCCCATGACCCTGGCGAGCCTCGCCTTCCCGCTGCTGCGGCCCTTGCTCCATGCCCTTGAGGCCGAGACGGCCCATGGCCTCACCATCAAGCTCCTGAAGCATGTGCCGCCCGGGCCGGCAACGGCCCATGAGTCCCGCCTGGCCGTGTCCGTCTTCGGCCTCAATTTTCCCAATCCCCTGGGCCTCGCGGCGGGCTTCGACAAGAACGCCGAAGTGCCCGACACCATGTTGGCCCAGGGTTTCGGCTTCGTCGAAGTGGGCACCCTGACACCGCAGCCGCAACCGGGCAATCCTAGGCCGCGGCTGTTCCGTCTGGCGGAGGATCGCGCCGTCATCAATCGCCTGGGCTTCAACAACGACGGCCATGCCGCGGCACTAGCCAGGCTTAAGGCCCGCCGCGGCAGCGGCCTGATCGGCGTCAATCTCGGCGCCAACAAGGAGTCCTCCGACCGCATCGCCGATTATGTGGCGGGCGTCGAAGCTTTCGCATCTATTGCCGACTATCTCACCGTGAATATTTCCTCGCCCAACACGCCGGGCCTGCGGTCGTTGCAGTCGCAAGCCGAACTGCAATCGCTCCTGGCGCGTCTCAACGAGGCCCGCGCCCGGCAGCGGCGGCACCCGCCCATGCTGCTCAAGATCGCTCCCGATCTCGGCGATAGCGAGCTCGAAGACATCGCCCGATGCTGCGATGGTGGAAGCGTCGACGGCATCATCGTCTCCAACACCACCATCTCGCGCCCGCCCCTCGGATCCCGCCATGCCGGGGAGCCGGGCGGCCTCTCGGGCGCGCCGCTCTTCGAACTCTCAACCCGTCAGCTTGCCCGCCTCTATTTATTGACCGGCGGCCGCATTCCCCTGGTCGGCGCCGGCGGCATCGCCGACGCCGAAACGGCTTTTGTAAAAATCCTCGCCGGCGCAACGCTTTTGCAGCTCTATTCGGCCCTGGTCTATCGCGGCCCCGGCTTGGTGGCGGAGATCCTCGCAGGGCTTGCCGCCAGGCTCGCGCACGACGGCCTGACTTTGCAAACCGCGCGCGGCCGGGAAGCCGAAGCCATCGCTCACCAGGGATCGAGCGGCACGTAGCTGTTGAAGATTTTCTCCGTCGTGCCGTTGCCCTGCAGCCGGTCGAGACCGTAGTCGAGGGCGGCGCGCAAATCGTCGCGGTCGGGCCGCACCAGAAATACCATGCTGCGGCTGAAATAATCGCGGTCCACGTAGGCTCCGGGCAGGAGCTTGCAGCAGCCGCGCGCGGCGCTGCCGGCGATCCAGTAGATGAGCCGCAGCCCATCGCCGAACACGGCATCGACAGTGCCGGTGCGCAGCGCCTCCTGGGCTTCCGCCTCGCTGGCGAACGCCATCAGCGTCGAACGCGAATAGTATGTTTCCAGCCAGGCCGCGTGCGTCGTGCCCTTGACCATGCCGACGCGCTTGCCGCCGAGGCTGCGCACGTCGCCCGCCGTCAGGGCGCTTGCCGCCGGCACGGCGAAGCGGCCGAGGCTGCGGAACCACGGCCGCGTCGCCAGCGCTTGCGCCAGCAGCCTGGCGTCGGGCCGCGGACCGGCGACGATAACATCGCCCTCGCGCCGCGCCAGCGCATCGGCGAGTTCGCCATAGGGCCGCATTACAACTTCGCAGCGCAGTTTGATTTCGGCGCAGGCGGCCAGCGCCAGGTCCACGGCAATCCCGGCGGCCGTGCCGTTGCCGGTCGTAAAGCTGAAGGGAGGAAAATCGCCGTCCGTCAGAAGCCGCACGGTCCCGGTGGATGCAATCTGTGGCGCCTTGGTTCCCGTCTCCACATGCCGGAAAAGTGGCAACCTGTAGTCTCCTGCATCCTGCGCCTGTGTCAGGGTTGACGTTGACACAACCAGCGCTATTGCCGCGACGGCAAGAAACAGCCCTGAGATGGTTGTGCGGCAGGCATGAGATCGTTTCATTGGTTCCCAAAAGTAAGATCTTGTTGACGGCAGGCAGCAAGTGGTTTGGGTCGAGGGGCACGATATTCCGGTGCCGCCGCATGATCGCGGCGTTCCGGACAAAATAGCGGCAGATGGTGCGGAAGTCTTGCCCCGATTGCCGGGCTGGGCCATTGCCGAGGCACTTCGCCATTTGCCCGAAGACGAGCTTGAACAGGCCCTGCGCAGCCGCATCCTGCCCACCGCCAACCTGCCGGGCCTGCGTCTCCATGCCTGTTTCAGCCGGGCGGCATACGCGCTTGCCCGGCGCTACGGTCTCAATCTTGTGGCCGGAGGCCACCCCGCCGATTTTCTCGCCGCCGCCCGCCTGGCCCTTGGGCCCAGTCTGCTGCGCGAGGCGACTTTCGGCCTGGCGCGCCGGAATGACGGGTATTCGGCCCGCCGCCGGCTGACCTTGCCGCAAATTGTCTGCGGCCTGTGTGGATTGGCCGCCCTTGTTCTTGCCGCCTTGGTTCTGCCGCCGGATTTCTTGTGGATCGCGGCGAGTCTGTTGTCGGGCCTGTTCTTTCTGGCGGTGATCGCGCTTCGCCTTCTGTGCCTGCTCCCGCCGCTGCCCCTGCCGCAAGTGGCCGCCCCCGATCTCGCCGATGCCGACCTGCCGGTCTATTCCGTGCTCGTTCCCCTGTTCCGCGAGACCGCCGTTCTCGGCCAATTGCTCGGCGCCCTGTCCCGCCTGAGCTACCCGCGCGACCGGCTCGATATCAAGTTGATCCTCGAGGAATCCGACATCGCCATGCAACGCGCCGTGGCCCAGCTTCGCCTGCCCGAACATATTGAGGTGGTCGTGGTGCCCTGCGGCAGCCCGCAGACCAAGCCGCGGGCCCTCAATTACGCCCTGCAATTTGCCCGCGGCGAGCTTCTCACCATCTTCGATGCCGAGGATATCCCCGAGCCGCTACAGCTTCGCCTCGCCGCCGAAACCTTTGCCCTGTTATCGCCCGATGTCGCCTGCCTGCAGGCCGAACTCACATTTTACAATGCCAATGAGAACTGGCTGGCCCGCCAGTTCACCGTCGAATATGCAACTCTCTTCGGTCTGCTGCTGCCGGCGCTCGCCAGCTATCGCCTGCCGTTGCCGCTGGGCGGCACCTCCAATCATTTCCGCACCCGCCTGCTGCGCCGCGCCGGCGCCTGGGATGCCTTCAACGTCACCGAGGATGCCGATCTCGGCCTGCGCCTGGCCCGCCTCGGCTTCGCCGCCGCCACGCTCGACGCCACCACCTATGAAGAGGCGAGCATCGGCCTGGGCAACTGGCTGCGCCAGCGGTCGCGCTGGCTGAAGGGCTTCATGCAGACCTGGCTTGTCCACATGCGCTCGCCTGCGCGCACCATGGAGGAGGTCGGCGTGGCCGGCTTCTGGGCCTGCCAGGCCTATACGGCTGGCCTCATCGCCTCGGCTCTCCTCCATCCCTTCTGCCTCGGCCTCACAATTTGGCTGATTGTCTCGGGCCGCGCCTTTTCTGCCGGTGCCGGACTTGTCGATACGCTCATAGCCGGTCTCAATCTTGCGGTTCTGTTTTCCGGCTATGCGGTGACCATTCTGGCCGGCCGCCGGGCCATCCGCCGCAAGGGCATCGAGGGCTGGTATTTCACCCTCGCCTCCATGCCCATCTACTGGCTGTTGATCTCGTTGGCGGCCTGGGCGGCGCTCCGGCAGTTCGTCGTGGCGCCCTTTCACTGGAACAAGACCGAACACGGCCTGTCGAGCTTTCAGAAGTGACTGGAGCGGGCGATGGGAATCGAACCCACGACATGCAGCTTGGGAAGCTGCCGTTCTACCACTGAACTACGCCCGCGCCGGTGCCCATGGTTATCAATCCCGGCGCGCGGCGTCCAGCGCCGTCACCTGATCAGGCGGGCGCCATACATGAAGCCGGCGGCGTCGGCGATCGGCAAATCGCGGCTGTTCTTGTGCGAGATATTAACAACGCTCTGGTCATGGATCAGGATGCGGTCGCCGATCATGGCATAGCTCGGCGAATTCGCCGTGATGACCGAGCCGCCGCCCAGCTCGATGTTCTGGGTCGGGAAATACATGGTGCCGTCGAAGCTGAGCGTGATGTTGCCGTCAATGCTGGCGGCGAGGCCGTCGCCGCCGGTGCCGGGTTCCTGCATGAACTGCATGTTCATGTAGGTGCCGCTTGCCGGCGACGTCAGGCGTGCTTGCGCCGAGCCATCCATGCGGATGGTCGCGCCGGGGCCGGTAAAGCCGATCATAACCCCTTCGCCGTCGAGACTGGCGTCGCTGTTCAGCCACAGCGGGCCGTCCTTCATCACATAGATGCCGGGCTCGAGATGGATTTTGGCGCCCGCCTGCACCGTGAGGCCGCCGCAATAGACTCCGGGATTCAGTGTGACCGTGTTGTTGGCGATCCGGACATTGTTGTAGTCGCAGGGCGAACTCGACGGGAAGGGAACTTCGGCATAGGGATCGGCAAGCGGCACGGTGCCTGTCGTCGGCATGGGATCGTAGCCGGTCCCCGTATATCCGCCACTGGAACCGATCATGCTCGCCGACATGAAGGCCTTGCTCGTCTGGCTGATTGCCTCGGCGCTGCCGGAATTCGCCTGCACGGCGCAGCCCCGAACGGTGATCTCGGGCTGGCCTTTCATCTCGATGGTATCGTCGGCGCTGGCATTGAGGCCCAGCAGGCAGACCGGATCGGATTCCTGCTTCGTCGCGGTGGACGTGGCGGTCACCGGCAGCCAGGCATCGCCGATCGCGAAGCTGAAGGGATTGCGGACTCTGGCCGAGGCGGTGCCGCTCACCTCCCACTTGCTGGCGGTGAATGCCGGATCGTCATCGATCTGCACCCAGAAATTCGAGGCGGTCTCCACATTTCCCGCCACGGTTTTGAAATTCCAGTAATAGGCCTTGCCGGCGTTCGCAATGCGTAATTCGGAGGTGGCCGAACCCGACATGGCGGTGCCGGCCAGGGTTCCGGCATCGAGCGCCGCCTGCATGTCGCTCACCGTCATCACCTGGAAGCCGTACATGAGGGCGGCGCCCGAGCCTGCCAGCAGCATAGGCAAGGTCGAGGCGAAGGCGATGAGAGTACTGCCGGAACTGTCGCGCAACAACGATTTGAAGGTTTTCATGGAAGACGCCCTGGTTCAATTTTTTCTAAGATTTAGGCAAATTGAACCGAATTTCTTGCCAAACCATGAATCGCCTGTGCCGGGATGGCACAGGCGCGGTCTAATTCTTATCAATTGGTTAAGGGCGCGAAGCCCGTCGGCATTATCGCCGGCTCGGGTCGAAGGCCTTGAAATGCTTGGAAAGCTTAAGTCCCTGGCGCTGGTAATTGGAGCCGATGCCCTGGCCGTAGACCTGGGCCGGTGCCTCGGTCAGCGGCTCGTAGACGAGGCGGCCGATAATCTGTCCGTCCTCGAGAATGAACGGCACCTCATGCGAGCGCACTTCGAGGACGGCGCGCGCCCCTTCGCCATTGCCCGCCTCATGGCCGAAGCCCGGATCGAAGAAGCCCGCATAGTGGACGCGGAATTCGCCGACCAGCGGATTGAACGGTACCATCTCGGCGGCATAGGCCGGCGGCACCCTGACCGCCTCCTTGGAGGCGAGAATGTAAAACTGGTCGGGATCGAGAACCAGGGACCCCCGCTGCCAGATCGGCTCCCAGAAATCGGCAACCTCGAGCGCCGCCTTGCGGTCGACGTCGATCAGCCCCGAATGCCGTTTGGCGCGAAAGCCGGTGGGACCTTCCATGGCGCCGCCGGTCAGGTCGACGGTCAGCGCCAGACCGTTGTCGATATTGACCTCGCCCGACGAGATCAGCCCCTCGCGCGCGTGCAGATCCCGGATGATCTGATCGGAAGCCAGCGACGGCCCCGAGCGGAAGCGGATTTGCGACAGCCGCGATCCGGCCCTGACCAGCACCGAAAAAGTGCGCGGGCTGATCTCGGCGTAGAGCGGACCTGCATAGGCCTCCGGCACCGTGTCGAATTCCTGGGCGTAGTCGGTGATGACGCGGGTGAATAGGTCGAGCCGTCCGGTCGAGCTCTTGGGGTTGGCCGCCGCCGAAATGCCGGCGGGGAGGGCGAGGGATTCCATCAGCGGCACGATATAGACGCAGCCCGTCTCCAGCACCGCGCCGTCGGCCAGCGCGATCTTGTGCAGGGCAAGCTCCGCCAGCCGGCCGGCGACCGTCGTCTTGCGGCCCGGCAGAAACGAGGCGCGCACCCGGTAGGCCCATTCGCCGAGCCGGAGATCGAGGCTGGCCGGCTGGATCTGGTCGGCGTCGGGCGGCCGCCCGGCGCGGATCATGCCCTTGTCGAAATAATCGCCGATGATCCGGGCCGGCAAAATGCCGTGGCGCGGTGTGGCTTTGGGAGTACTTGCCATCGCCCCTCATGGCGGATTTCCTCATTGCCGCGCAAGCCCCCTCAAGTGACGGTGGAAAACCGCGCGCGAAACGCTAGACTGACCGCATGTACCAACGCATCACCAACGGCATCAAGATCGTCGTCCGGCCGCAATATCTCGAAGGTCAGTCGAAGCCCGAGGAGGGCCATTACGTCTGGGCCTACACCATCACCATCGAAAATCACGGCCGCGAGACGGTGACGCTGCGCACCCGTTACTGGAAAATCACCGACGCCCATGGCCGGGTGCAGGAGGTGAGGGGCGCCGGCGTGGTCGGCGAACAGCCCACCCTCAAGCCCGGCGACTCTTACCAATATACCTCGGGTTGCCCCTTGCCGACGGCGTCCGGCTTCATGACCGGCGCCTATCAAATGCAGATGAGCGGCGGCGAAATGTTCAACGTCGACTTACCCGCCTTCTCGCTCGACAGTCCGCACGAAAAACATTCGATCAATTGAGACCCATGACCGGACAAACCTTCACCCCGGCGGACATGCTGGCCCGCCTTATCGCCTTCGACACGACGAGCAGAGACGGCAATCTGCCGCTCATCGAATTCGTCGAGGACTATCTGGGCGCCTGGGGCGTCCCGCATCTCCGCGTCGATTACGAGGCGGGCAAAAAGACCAATCTCTACGCGACCATCGGCCCCGATATCGCCGGTGGCATCGTGCTGTCCGGGCACACCGACGTCGTCCCCGTCGACGGCCAGGCCTGGACCACCGATCCCTTCTCGCTGACCGAGAAGGTGGGCCGCCTCTATGGCCGCGGCAGTTGCGACATGAAGGGCTTTCTCGCCGTGGCGCTCGCCATGGTGCCGGAATTCAAGGCGCGGCCGCTTAAAGTGCCCATTCACCTGGCGCTCTCCTGCGACGAGGAAGTGGGCTGCAGGGGGGTGCGGCCGCTCATCGCCCACATCCGCGATCGTCTGCCGCGCCCAAGCGCCGTCATCGTCGGCGAACCCACCTCAATGCAGGTGGTCAACGCCCACAAGAGCGCCATCACCTTTGCCACCGAAGTCACCGGCCACGAGGCCCATTCGAGCTGCACCCATCTGGGCGTCAACGCCATCATGGTGGCGGGCGAGCTTCTGGCCGAAATCAACCGCATCCGGCGCGATGTCGAGAAGCGCGGCGATCGATCGGGACGTTTCAATCCGCCCCATTCCACGGTCCATGTGGGCCTGATCGAGGGCGGCACCGCCAAGAACATCATCCCGCGCCGCTGCTCCTTCCAGTGGGAGACGCGGCTGCTTCCCGATGCCGATCCCCGCGAGGTGCCGGATCGCTTCGAGGCCTTCGCCCGCCGCCTCGAACCGGCCATGAAGGCCGTGG